>DATDLO010000394.1:0-2553 GCA_036519215.1 Oxalicibacterium sp. | reverse complement strand
TGGCGAATCTATAGTGGCGAGATGATTTCCGACTTTCAAGATCTTTCCGAAAAAATCAGCCAGCTGGCTGCAATGACCCAGGCGCTACGTAGCGAAAACGCCGAATTGCGGATGCGTGCGGTATCGCTCGAGGCGGAAAATACCGAACTGGCGCATCGCATGCAGCAGGCGCATGACCGTGTCGCCGCATTGCTGGAAAAGATTCCGGCGCCTGCTCAGAATGAGGAGCCTGCATGATCCAGCTTGACGTGACCATCATGGGGCAAAGCTACAAACTCGCCTGCAAGGAAGGCGAGGAAGATGTGCTGCGCGAAGCCGTCTCGTATCTGGACGAAAAGATGACGGTGATTCGCGATGCCGGCAAGATCAAGGGCACCGATCGCATCGCCGTGATGGCGGCGCTGGGCGTGACGGCGGAATTGCTTTCGACCAAATCGCCGGACGGCCCGCTGTCGGGTATGTCGATTGTCGAGGTCAGGCAGAAAATCGCTGCCATGCATACGGTACTCGACAGCGCGCTGGCGCCACAGGAAAACCTGTTCTGATCGAAACCGCTTTTCCTGCGCAGGCGATTGGAGTAAACTCCGAACTCCCTGCAGTGTTCGCCATTGCCTTAAAATCCTTGAACCATTTCTGTGCACCGGCTGCGGAAATTTGTTCGACGGGCGAGAGCGTCGCTAGTTCGATGAACCCGAAGTTGGACTAACTGTGGCCACCTGAACCTTATGGTTCGGGATACCGGCAAAGCGGCACAGGCGGGGACTTACACATAAACGGTCGCATGTTTTTGCATGCGGCCGTTTTCTTTTGGCTTGCCGTACCGAGGCGGTTGCGTACCGTGCCCGCGCGTCTGTATAAAATACGGCGACAGGTGGGATGTGCGCCGGTTGAACCTGCTGCTGCGGCATCACCTCCCGTTTCTGTCGCCGCAATTGGAGATATGGAGGTTGTATGCGTTACTGGCTGATGAAATCCGAGCCTGGCGAAGTCAGCATCGACGATGCGCTCGCGTCCCCGAAGCAGACGGTGGCGTGGACCGGCGTGCGCAACTATCAGGCGCGCAACTTCATGCGCGATGCGATGCGGATCGGCGACGGTGTGCTGTTCTATCACTCCAGCTGCCCCGAGCCGGGCATCGCCGGCCTGGCGGAGGTGGTCAGCACTTCGTATCCGGACGAAACGCAATTCGATCCGAAAAGTCCGTACTACGATCCGAAAGCCACGCGTGAGGCGCCGCGCTGGATGCTGGTCGACGTGCGTGCAACGAAGAAGACGCGGCTGGTATCGCTGGCCGAGTTGCGTGCCGCACCGGAACTGGCGGACATGCAGGTGCTGCAGCGCGGCAATCGCCTGTCGATCACCCCGGTTTCTCCTGCCGAGTGGAAATTCATTTGCAAGAAGTTGATCGGCTAATCGATCCTGCTCGATCCGATATTGCGCGCATATCGATATGCATGACGGACACAAGATGCCGTGCGACACGCGCAATATTTCCTCAGCGTGACATGCGTTACATCTGCTAACAATCTTTTTCTCATTGAGCACAAGGAAAAATTTCCTTTGTTTCTTGTGTACGCCATCGATGCGATATCGATGTGCAATTCCGTGTCGCGATAGTGCGCCCGCATCGTCCTTGCGTTTCATTTTGATGACGAATGCCTGTTCTTTGCAGAGAGAACGCGGCCGTTCACCGATCGTGCTGCCTAAAATTTAGGCAAGCGTTTTGCATCTTTTACGCGCACTGCATGTAAAAGAGCGCATCGTCTCTTTCGCCTGATCAAGCTTGCTCCTGTCGCTTACGTTCCGGGCAGAAACAGCACTGACGTTTTCTTCACATCCGCGTTTCTACGAGCGTGGAACTAATCGAATGTTGTCCTTCTCTTAACGTGCGCTTCGCAACGAATGCGGATTGTCGTGTGTGATGTACGGGAATTTTTCCTTGACGCATCGCACATGTTTTCATGCCGACACAAACAGTGCCGGTACGCAATGACAGGGGATCGGAGAGAACAATGCAATCGATTTCAATATGCCGCGTCCAGCGAAAAATGCAGAGAGACGCACAAGGTGGAACACAAACAGACACGCATAAGCCGTCGTACAGGATCGGTGCCGTGTCTCTTCCTTCTTCCTTGTTGCGTTGATACGGATGAGCATTCCGTTCACATATTTCCGCCGAAAGGCGACAAGCAGTCCGCAGATCCTGCTGCTGGCAGCCGGTGCGTTGGCCTGTACGCCGACGTTTGCTGCCGAAGGGGACGTCTTCACGCCTTACGCTTCCTATGGCATTTATTACGATGCCAACCTGCTGCGCAATCCCGATTACCTCGGACGCGACTCGGATCGCTGGCAGCGTGCGGCGGTCGGCATCAAGATGGACAAGGACATCGGGCGCCAGGAGCTGACGGCCGATCTGTCGGCCAATCATTCTGATTACGACCGTTTCACGCAGTTCGACAACACCGGCAAGGAACTGCAGGCGAACTGGAAGTGGGCTTACGGCAACTACTTCAGCGGAAATCTCGGCACCAGCTATTCCGAAGCGCTGACGCC
>DATDLO010000393.1:0-10928 GCA_036519215.1 Oxalicibacterium sp. | reverse complement strand
GTGATCCCCTTGAATTGCGTCATCGCATCTTCGGCTTCCTGGAATTGCTGGATGATCGTGCGGCTGTAATGCAGTAACTCTGCGCCGCCAGGCGTCAGGTAGATTTTCTTGCCGAGCTGCTCGAACAAGGGCAGGCCGGCGTGTTCTTCCAGCTTCTTGACTTGCGTCGAGACGGCAGGTTGCGTCAGGTGCAGTTCTTCGGCAGCGCGCGAAAAGCTCAAATGACGGGCAACGGTTTCAAAAACCTTTAATTGTCGCAGCGTTGCATTTTTCATATCGCAGCCAAGCTATAAGTCCAAGGGAATTATTATGATTAATTACTTTAACTATGCCTAATCATTTTTTATCCCTAAGATCAGCGAAATCTCGAATAAACTTCGAGACTGGTAGTGAACGGCATGTCGTGCGTCTTGCGCGCAAGGAGCTTTTGATCCGGCGACGCAAGTTACTACCATGATGGCGATATCGCATGTTTCCGCAAATCAACTTTTTGGGCATTGCGAGAAATCGACATCGAGCATGGCGTCGCACACGGTTGCCTCATGATCTGGCGCAACGGTGATCGCGATGCGAAGTGCTGCACTGTGCATGTCAGCTGACCTGCTGGATATCGCGCCGCGTGCAGCATGCCGCTCCCCTCATTTTTTGCTCAAACGCGAAGATGATTGGTTGTTTCCGGCGGTGCGCCGCTCTGCGGATCAAGTCGCGCAGGGCGCTGCAGTGCGCAGGTTTTCGAATCTTAACCGAGGTCAAGGCGTTCGGGCGACGCATCCCCGACAATCCCGGCACCGTTTAAATTCGAGTCGAGAATTGCTAGAATGGCTGTCTTTTTGCTGAGAATATCGACGGTTTTTGCGTGGATGAAATGCAAAAAATAATCGTAGCGAATCGCTGCTAAAAATTGGTTATCAATAAGGACGATCATGAATATCCACGAGTATCAAGGGAAAGAAATCCTGCGCAAGTACGGTGTCACGACACCGAAAGGCTTTCCATGTTTCTCCGTAGACGAAGCCGTACAAGCTGCCGAAAAACTGGGCGGCAAGGTATGGGTTGTCAAGGCGCAGATCCATGCAGGCGGTCGCGGTAAAGGAGGCGGTGTCAAGGTTGCGAAATCGCTGGACGAAGTTCGCAAATACGCAAACGACATTCTGGGCATGACGCTGGTGACGCACCAGACCGGTCCTGAAGGCCGTCTGGTCAAGCGCTTGCTGATCGAAGAAGGCGCGGACATCAAGAAGGAGCTGTACGTGGGTATGGTCGTCGATCGAGGCAGCCAGCGCGTGGCGCTGATGGCATCGAGTGAAGGCGGCATGGACATCGAGCACGTCGCAGAACACACTCCTGAAAAAATTCACAAGGTATTCATCGATCCGGTCAAAGGTCTGCTCGACAGCGAAGCCGACGACATCGCTCGCAAGATCGGTGTGCCTGAAGGTTCGATCGGCCAGGCTCGCGCATTCATGCAAGGCCTGTACAAGGCATTCGACGAGTCCGACGCATCGCTGGCTGAAATCAACCCGCTGATCGTCACCGGCGACGACCGTATCGTTGCGCTGGACGCAAAGTTCAACTTCGACTCCAACGCCATGTATCGTCATCCTGAAATCCAGGAAATGCGCGATCTGGACGAAGAAGATGCAGCTGAAATCGAAGCATCGAAATTCGACCTGACCTACATCTCGCTCGACGGCAACATTGGCTGCCTCGTCAACGGCGCAGGTCTGGCGATGGCAACCATGGACGTCATCAAGCTGTACGGCGGCGAACCAGCCAACTTCCTCGACGTCGGCGGCGGTGCCACGACCGAGAAAGTGACCGAAGCATTCAAGATTATGTTGAAGAACCCTGATATCAAGGCGATTCTGGTCAACATCTTCGGCGGCATCATGCGTTGCGACGTGATCGCAAACGGCGTGATCGCAGCGGCAAAGCAGGTTGATCTGCAGGTTCCTCTGGTCGTTCGCATGGCGGGCACCAACGAAGAGCTGGGCAAGAAAATTCTGGCTGAATCCGGCCTCCCGATCATCACGGCTAACAACATGGCTGAAGCGGCTGAGAAAGTCGTCAAAGCAGCACAGGGGAAATAATCAATGTCTATCCTGATCAACAAAGACACCAAGGTCATCACCCAAGGTATCACCGGCAAGACCGGTCAGTTTCACACCAAGATGTGCATCGAGTATGCGAACGGCAAGAACTGCTTCGTCGCCGGTGTGAACCCGAAAAAAGCGGGTGAATCGTTCGAAGGCGTGCCAATCTATGGCACGGTTGCTGAAGCGAAGGCCGAAACGGGCGCCACCGTTTCCGTCATCTACGTTCCGCCGCCATTCGCTGCCGCTGCAATCGACGAAGCTGTCGACGCAGGCGTGGATCTGGTTATCTGCATCACCGAAGGCATTCCTGTGCGCGACATGATCCGTACCAAGCAGCGCATGGAAGGCAAGAAGACGCTGCTGCTCGGACCGAACTGCCCGGGCCTGATCACGCCAGATGAAATCAAGATCGGCATCATGCCGGGTCACATCCACAAGAAAGGCCGCATCGGCGTCGTTTCGCGTTCGGGTACGCTGACCTATGAAGCCGCTGGCCAGCTGGCTGAATTCGGCCTCGGTCAATCGACCGTCGTCGGTATCGGCGGTGATCCGGTTTCCGGTCTGAAGCACGTCGACGTGCTGCGCATGTTCAACGACGATCCTGATACCGATGCCGTCATCATGGTCGGTGAAATCGGCGGCGATGCAGAGGAAACCTGCGCACGCTGGATCAAGGACAACATGAAGAAACCGGTTGTCGGCTTCATCGCCGGCGTTACCGCGCCTCCGGGCAAGCGCATGGGTCATGCCGGTGCGATCATTTCCGGCGGTAAAGGTACGGCGCAAGAGAAGCTGGCCGTCATGGAAGCTTGCGGCATCAAAGTGACGAAGAATCCGTCCGAAATGGGCCGCCTGCTGAAGTCGGTTCTGTAAGCAAGTACCTGCTCTGCAATAGAGCGCAGCATCCGCGGAAAAATGTTTCCGCGGATGCGGTTTTCATTCATTGCCGATCGGCTGCATGCCTGAGTGCAACGGCTGCTTCCGATGGACGCGGCACCATGCCGCGTTTATAATTTCGGCTCACTTATAGAAAGTCAAAAATGTCACAACGTTGGGTCCGTTTCAGCCACGCCGGCAACACGCAATTTGGTACGCTCGAGGGCGACAATATCCAGGTGCACACCGGTGACATGTTCAACAATCCGGTCAAGACCGACACGGTGGTGAACATCAATGACGTCAAAGTGCTGATGCCGGCCCAGCCGACCAAGATCATCGCGATGTGGAACAACTTCCACGCGCTGGCGAAAAAACTGAACCTGGCAGATCCGGCCGAGCCGCTGTATCTGATCAAGGCACCGAATTCCTATCTGAATCCTGGCGAGACGATCGAGAAGCCGCCGACCGATGAAAAAATCGTGTTCGAAGGCGAGCTCGGCATCGTGATCGGCAAGACCGCAAAACGCGTGTCCGAGGCGGACGCGTTGAACCATGTGTTCGGCTACACGGTGGCAAACGACGTGACCGTCGCCGACATCCTGTTCCGCGATTCCTCGTTCCCGCAGTGGGTGCGCGCAAAGGGCCTGGATACGTTCTGCCCGTTCGGCCCGGTCATTGCAACCGATCTCGATCCGACCACCCTGGTCGTCAAAACCATCCTCAACGGCGACGTTCGACAAGACTACCCGCTCAGCGACATGCGCTTCTCGGTGCAGCAACTGGTCAGTCTGATTTCCGCCGACATGACGCTGTATCCGGGCGACATCATCCTCTGCGGCACCTCTGTCGGTGTCGGTTCGATGAAGCCGGACAGCACGATTGAGGTCGAGATTGCCGGCATCGGCAAGCTCACAAACAGTTTCAAATAAAACTGAGGTAATGAGTATGAAAATTGCAGTTATCGGAGCCGGTGCAATCGGCGGATATGTTGCCGTGAAACTGGCATTGGCAGGCGACGATGTCACCTGTATCGTGCGTGGCGCCAATCTGGAAGCCATCAGCAAGAACGGTCTGAAACTGATCATGGATGACGGCACCGAGCACGTCGCATCCAATGTCAAGGCGACGAACGATTACGACAAGGCTGGCCAGCAGGACATGATCATCCTGGCGATGAAAGCACACCAGCTGGAAGCGATCGCCGACGACCTGCACAAGCTGATCGGACCGGAGACCGTCATCGTCACGATGCAAAACGGCATCCCGTTCTGGTACTTCCACAAGCACGGCGGCAAGCTGGCCGGTACGCGCGTTTCCAGCGTTGATCCGACCGGCAAGATCACCGACAAGATTCCGGCTGACCGTGTCATCGGTTGCGTCGTGTATCCGGCTTCGGAATTGATCGCTCCGGGCGTCATCAAGCATATCGAAGGCGATCGCTTCCCGGTCGGCGAACTGGACGGCTCGATCAGCGAGCGCGTGACCCGCGTTTCCGAATGCTTCACGAAAGGCGGCTTCAAGGCGCCTGTGCTGGACAACATCCGCGCTGAAATGTGGCTCAAGCTGTGGGGCAACCTGACGTTCAATCCGATCAGCGCACTGTCGCACTCGACGCTGCAGGACATCTGCCAGTATCCACTGACGCGCGAGCTGGCTTCTTCAATGATGACCGAGGCGCAAACGATCGCCAACAAGCTGGGCATCGAATTCCGCGTACCGCTCGAAAAGCGTATCGCCGGTGCGGAAAAGGTCGGCAAGCACAAGACCTCGATGCTGCAGGACGTCGAAGCTGGCCGCGATCCGGAAATCGACGCGCTGGTGGGTTCTGTTGTCGAACTCGGTCGCCTGACGGAAACGCCGACGCCGCATATCAATACCGTCTACTCGCTGGTCAAGTTGCTGGCGAAGACGATGGGCGAGGAAACAGGCCACGTCAAGATGCAGAAATGCGCCTGATAACGTAAATCGCAGGTAATAAACGCCCATGTCGACCAGATCGCATGGGCGTTTTTAATATGTGTTCTGACATGTCTGTCATTTGATGTATTTGTAATTGCGCGCAAACCGCCGCAGCTATCATTGCTGATAGGGGGTAATTGTCGCGCGAGAGCGCTATTTTTCTTGGCGGAGGATTTTCTGACTGATTCTTAACCTGAATCAAGGAAACGAGGGCGTGCATCTCGCAAAATCCGCTGCTACTACGTATTAACACGTACTGGACGCAGAGCGCACAGTATGTGAATATCGCCCACGGACAAGCATTATTTTTCCCACAGCTGTCCGCTAAGGTGGCACACTCTCGCAATTATTTGCGGTGTCCCCAAAAAACTAGGGAAAACTGAATTCGAGGTACTGTTGTTCAGATGTGCGTTCGATACGTCGAACAGACAGCTACCGGCAGGTTTGCAGATTGCGGAAAAAGGAGCCGCATGACGCAAACCCATAATTTGAGAATGTTACATGGACATCGGGAATACTCTCGAAGTCCAGAAACTTGATCCAGATCAAGAGAATTTTCGAAAAAAAGACACACCATCTTTTTCGAAAAATATAAAAAGTAACGGCAGGTTATGTTTCGGTGCATCGAAGTCGCACGATGCCAGTGCTCACGAGGCGCTCAATAAAAGCGGCAGAAGTAAAAAAGTATCAAAATTATTATTCACAGGAGACAGTAAATGATCAAGGAATTCATTTCTAAAGGCGGTATTGCAAAAGCAACTCTGGGTGCCTTTGCTGCTGCAGCTCTGACAGCAACCCCGGCATTTGCCGCATGGAAGCCAACCAAACCGGTTGAATTCGTCGTTCCAGCCGGTACCGGTGGTGGCGCTGACCAGATGGCACGTCTGATCCAGGGTGCGGTCATCAAAAACAAACTGATGGATCAGCCGCTGATCGTCGTCAACCGTTCCGGTGGCGCTGGCGCTGAAGGTTTCCTTGACGTGAAGAACTCGAAAGGCGATGCACACAAGATTGTCATCACCCTGTCGAACTTGTTCACCACGCCGATGGCAACGGGTGTTCCATTCAACTGGAAAGACATGACTCCGGTCGCCATGCTGGCACTGGATCAATTCGTCCTGTGGACCAACGCTGAGAAACCATACAAGACAGCAAAAGAATACATCGATGCTGTGAAGGCTGCTGGCCCGAACAAATTCAAGATGGGCGGTACGGGTTCCAAGCAGGAAGATCAGATCATCACGGCTGGTCTGGAAAAAGCAACCGGTACCAAGTTCATCTACATCCCGTTCAAAGGCGGCGGCACGGTTGCTGTTCAGCTGGTCGGTAACCACATCGATTCTTCGGTGAACAACCCGATCGAAGCAGTCTCGCAATGGCGTGCGGGCAAACTGAATGCGCTGTGCGTGTTCGATACCGAACGTATGCCATACAAGACAAAGATCACCGAAACCAAATCGTGGAACGATGTCCCTACCTGTAAAGAAGCTGGTATCCCGACCGATTACACGATGCTGCGTGGCATTTTCATGCCGCCAGGCGTGACGGCTGACCAACTGGCTTTCTATGTCGATCTGTTCAAAAAAGTGCGTGAAACGCCGGAATGGAAAGATTACATGGAAAAAGGCGCGTTCAACACGTCCTTCAAAACTGGCGACGACTTCAAGGCCTGGCTCGAAAGCGCAGAGAAGCAACATGCAACTCTGATGGAAGAAGCCGGCTTCATGGCTAAGAAGTAATCATTAGGGCGAAATAACTGATACTGCCGCCGCACGCGGCGGCAGTATCAGTCTCTCTGCCCGCACTCAAGAAAAAATTTCAGGAGCATTCCTCATGGATCAGAATTTGGAATCCGGCGATGGCGTTCGTACGGGCGTGGCTACTTATGTAGTCGATGCTGTGGTCGCCGCAATTCTATTGGCACTTGGCATCCTTATCATCGTGACTAGCTGGCGTCTCGGTGCCGGCTGGACGCCTACCGGCCCAGGCTCGGGTTATTTCCCTTTCGGTATGGGCGTTCTTATCGCGCTCTCCGGTGCAGTCACCCTGTGCCAATGCCTGTTCGGGAAAAACAAGAATATGGAAGTATTCGCCGACAAGGAACAGATTGTCCGCGTATTACAGGTTTTCATTCCTTCGATCATTTACGTCGGCGGCATCGAAATCTTCGGCGTCTATGTTGCGTCCGCAGTTTTTGTCGCCTTGTTCATGGTTTTCCTGGGCAAATATTCGGCCATCAAGGCAATCATTATTGCGTTCGCGGTTAATGCCGTGTTCTTCTTGATGTTCGAAGTGTGGTTCAAGGTCCCGCTGTTTAAAGGGTTATTGGATCCTCTGGCATTCCTCGGCTATTAAGCCTGGGTGGTCGAGGTGGCTAGTTAGTCAGAAGGAATTCAAGGAGTTTTAGTAAAATGGATGAGCTTAATTCACTATTTCATGGGTTCGCGGTACTGCTGACCCCAATGAACTTTTTGCTGATGATCGTCGGCATTACGTTGGGTGTCCTGGTTGGTGTTCTTCCGGGTCTGGGCGGCGCGAACGGTGTTGCTATTCTGTTGCCGTTGACGTTTTCGATGACTCCGACGGCGGCAATCATCATGTTGTCGTGCCTTTACTGGGGCGCATTGTTCGGTGGTGCAATCACTTCCGTGCTTTTCAATATTCCGGGCGAACCGTGGTCGGTTGCGACTACATTCGACGGGTATCCGATGGCGCAAAGGGGTGAAGCTGGTGCCGCACTGACCGCTGCATTCACGTCGTCTTTCGTCGGTGCGTTCCTGGCGGTCATCATGATCACCTTCCTGGCACCGTTGGTTGCGAGCTTTGCGCTGGAATTCGGTTCGCCTGAGTTCTTCTCGGTTTACCTGTTGACGTTCTGTAGCTTTGTCGGCATGGGTAAAGGTTCGCCGATGAAGATTCTGGGTTCGATGGCACTGGGCTTCGCCCTGGCATGCGTCGGTCTGGATACGGTGACGGGTCAATTGCGTCTGACCTTCGGTTTCGAAGAGTTCATGCGTGGTTTCGACTTCCTGATCGCAGTTATCGGCTTGTTCGGTATCGGTGAGATTCTGTTGTCGATGGAAGAAGGCCTGGCATTCTCCGGTAAAAACGCGAAGATCAACCCAGCGGTTGTGTTCCAGACCTGGAAGCGTCTGCCGCAATTCTGGATCACGTCGCTGCGTAGTGCTGCCGTCGGTATCTGGATGGGTATTACGCCAGGTGGTGCAACGCCGGCTTCGTTCATGTCTTATGGCCTGGCCAAGAAAATGGGCAAGAATGGTGCGAACTTCGGCAATGGCGAGATCGAAGGCGTGGTCGCACCGGAAACCGCTGCGCACGCTGCTGGTACTTCGGCATTGCTGCCTATGCTGGCACTTGGTATCCCTGGTTCGCCGACGGCAGCTGTTCTGCTGGGCGGTCTGCTGATCTGGGGCCTGCAACCTGGTCCGTTGCTGTTCGTCGAGCAGCACGACTTCGTGTGGGGCCTGATTGCCAGTATGTACCTGGGTAACCTGGTCGGCCTGCTGGTTGTGTTGACCACCGTTCCGCTGTTTGCATCGATCCTGCGCATTCCGTTCTCGATCATCGCTCCGGTCATTATCGTGATTTGCGGTATCGGCGCGTACACGGTCGGCAATGCAATGTTCGATACCTGGCTGATGCTGGTCTTCGGTGTTGTTGGCTATCTGTTCAAGAAGCTCGACTATCCGCTTGCACCGCTGGTTCTGGCGCTGGTTCTGGGTCGTAACGCAGAAGACTCGTTCCGTCAGGCAATGCTGTCGTCGCAGGGCGACGTGATGATCATGTTCTCGAACGGTCTGGTCGGCAGCATTACCACGCTGGCATTGATCATGCTGTTCTGGCCGCTAATCTCGAAGATCATCGCAAAGATCCGTCCACCGAAAGAGGACGAATTTGCGGCGCATCGCGAAGCAGAATAAACGGCTGCAGTCGTTATAAAAAATCCCGCAAGGTTTGCCTTGCGGGATTTTTTTATTTCACGAAAGACAATGCTGTCGTATTGAAAGATGGCACAGGGTTTGCGACATCTATAACGACACACTAATGCTTTTATGGATGTCGTGAGAATGCAGGCTTTTTGGCATTAAAGCCAGGGAGAATCCGATAGCGAAATATTCATGTCGCGAATGAAATATTCGCATTTGCCAAGGCTAGATTTTTCCCTGATGCTTCAGTCTGCTGAGCGTTTCGGGCGACAGATTGAGGTAGGAGGCCAGCTCCTTCTTCGGGATCCGGTCGAACAACTCCGGATGTTTGCGCAAGAAGCGCTGTACGCGTCCTGGGGCATCCAGCAGGTGGAGGGTAATGGTATGCGCCATGATGTCGCTCATGACTTGCATGACGTCATATTCGAAAGCATGTTTGACGTGCTCATGCTTGTCCATGAATGCAATCCATTGCTGGAGTGGCAATTTTGCGACGCGTGCCTTCGTGACGCAGATGATGCTGTACGGCGTAGGGGTTTTGAGGCGCCAGGCGGCGTAACTGGTTTCCATGTTGCGCTCATCGGCGAAGCGCAAAATCATTTCCTTGGCTTGTTGATTGGTAACAACCCGTTTGAGAATGCCGTCAAGGATGAAATATTGCTCCATTTCATGTACGCCTTGATGCAACAGGAAGTCCCCCTTGGGGCAGTCAACGATGACCAGATGCGGTTCCAGTTCCGCCCATTCGCTATCCGTTATGTCCTTTAAGCCCAGGTTCTGCCTTAGTTGAACGCGGATCACGTTTTTTTCGGGATGGCTGTCGACAGTCGGCATTGGCGGCAAGAAGCAGGATTAGAGGCTGCGCAGGGGAGTGAATCATGCGATGAAAATTGACCGGGGTCAATGATAGATGCGCAGGCAGATCGATATGATACCCCCACTTGGTTAACGATGCGTATAGAGCACGTTTAAAGGGTATCTCTAAAAGTCCGCTTTGGATTTTTAGAGATGCCTTTCAAGTAACGAAACAACCGTGAAAGCACGGTTTTTCAACGGCAGTGTTGAGCTTGGCTCAGCCTAATTCGCAATCAACGAAGAGAACATCATTATGAAAAACGACATTCAAGCAACAGCAGCCGACGTCGAGCTGACTGATGGCTTCCATCTGCTGATGGATGCGCTGGAAATGAACGGCATCAAGAACATTTACGGTCTGCTCGGTATTCCGGTGACCGAAGTTGGTCGCATGTGGCAAGCCCGCGGCAACAACTTCTACAGCTTCCGTAACGAACAGAACGCCGGCTATGCCGCGTCGGTTGCTGGTTACCTGACCAAGAAGCCTGGTATCTGCGTTACTGTTTCGGCGCCTGGCTTCCTGAACGGCCTGACCGCGCTGGCAAATGCCACGACGAACTGCTTCCCGATGATCCTGATCTCGGGTTCGTCCGAGCGTGAAATCGTCGACCTGCAGCAAGGCGACTACGAAGAAATGGATCAGCTAAACATCGCTCGTCCGCACTGCAAGGCTTCCTTCCGTATCAACCGTGTTGAAGACATCGGCGTTGCAGTCGTTCGTGCAATCCGTACCGCCCTGTCCGGCCGTCCGGGCGGTGTCTATCTGGATATCCCGGCTCGCCTGTTCAGCACCACGATGCCTGCAGAAGAAGGCAAGAAATCGCTGTGGGTTCCGGTTGATCCGGCTCCGGCGCAAATCCCTGGCCCAGACGCTGTCAAGCGCGCTGTCGACCTGATCAAAGGCGCGAAGAAGCCGCTGATCCTGTTGGGCAAAGGCGCTGCTTACGCTCAATGCGACGACGATATCAAGGCACTGGTTGAAGAAACCGGTATCCCGTTCACGCCGATGTCGATGGCAAAAGGCCTGATCTCCGATACGCACCCGCAATGCGGCGCTGCTGCGCGTTCGATGGTCCTGCAAGAATCCGACGTTGTCGTTCTGATCGGTGCACGTCTGAACTGGCTGCTGTCGCACGGTAAAGGCAAAACCTGGGGCAATCCGAAGAAATTCATCCAGATCGACATCCAGGCA
>DATDLO010000392.1:0-8639 GCA_036519215.1 Oxalicibacterium sp. | reverse complement strand
GACGAACTGGCCGTTCGGCTTGTTCCAGTCGCTGGCGATCTTGGCAACGAACTTGTTCGGCGCGATGCCGGCCGATGCGGTGATGCCGACAGTCTCGAAGATGCGCTGGCGAATCTGCTGCGCAATGGCGGTCGCACTGCCATGCAATATTGAAGCATCGGTCACATCGAGATACGCCTCATCGAGCGATAGCGGTTCGACCAGTTCGGTGTAATCGCGATAGATGGCAAGAATCTGGCGGGAAGCGATGCGGTATTTCTCCATCGCCGGCGGCAGCACGATCAAATCGGGACAGCGGCGCAGCGCCTGCGCGGTGGACATCGCGGAACGCACCCCGTACTTGCGCGCCTCGTAATTGCAGGTAGCAACCACGCCGCGCTGTTCGGGGCGGCCGCCGACCGCCAGCGGCTTGTCGCGCAGCGACGGATCATCGCGCATTTCGACCGACGCGTAGAAGCAGTCGCAATCGCAATGGATGATTTTCCTGACGGATGTTGGCGCCACGGCATGAATGAAATAAAGAAACGACATTCTACCGATGGACGACAAAACGCGCCGCATGCGCGAGCGCAAGGGCGCGTTTTCAGGCCGACATTTCCGTTAATAACAGAATCGAGATCAGTTACGCGGGGTTCCCGGCGTGACATCCGGGTTGACCGCACCACCACGATCCTTGACGTAAGGCATCGCTTCCTTGCGTTCCTGCGAAGCCTCTTTCTTGGCGGCCTTGTAATCTTCCTTCGCAGCACCCTTCTCTGCTTTATATTGCTGCTTGGCTTTGTTCACCTCCACGCGTTTCTTCACGTAAGGATCCTTGGTGCGATTCGCGCGCGACTGATCGGTATAGGCCGGATCGCCCGGCGGCGGCGCCATCTCGGCCGGCACTGTGGTCACGCCCGTGGTCGAATGTGTAGCCTGCGCAGCGGCGAATTGCGAAAACAGCGCCAGCGCGATGCCGGCAAACATGGTTTGCAGTTTGGTCATGACAGCTCCTTCGTTATTGGAAAATGCCGCGCAGCGATTGCACGAACAGATGTCGTCAATCAATGCGAACGCGGCGTCGCTTGCTCTTTAATGACTGAAGGAGAAATGCAAAGTTCAGGCAGCCTGCAGTGCAATGTGCGTTGTCTCACATTGGAAAAAACATGAAAAAAGCGGCGAAAAGCAGCATTCGTGTTTTTCGATATGACAGGCTTTGCGTTATATTGCTGCGACTGGTAACCAGCAAAAAAGGAATTTCATGCCCGCTCCCAACGACCTGTTGAAACCGCTAGATGGCTACATCGTGGAAGATCTCGCCGATGCAGACATCGACGCCACCATCACGATCGCGGCATCCATACTCGAAAACCTGGCCGAAACGGTACGCCCCATTCTGGATGCCGTCGGCGACGGCAACCTCGACAGCCGCTTCATCGCCAACCGGGATGACGAAGGCACGCCCGGCACGATGGTGTTCTGGCCGACGGGCGACGACGGCGTCGAAGATCCGCGTCTGGCGGATTACTCATTGCATCTGTCGGTATTTCTGTCGGAGCGCGACGAAGATGATGTGGTCTATCCGCCCGGCTTCAGTATGGTGCTGAAGCTCAATGAGGAAGGATGCGAACTGGTGAAGTTCCTGCCGCCGGCCGTATTCGAACAGCTGGAATTCCGCATCAAGGGAAAAACCTTGCCGGCCGGCTTCGCCTTCCTGGACGATCGCGAAACCATTCCGGTGCTGCCCAATATGCGACGCCAGTTTCTCAAGGCGATCACGCGGGCGCACGAGGTCACCGAAAAGCGCAAGGGAGAATTCGAATCGGTTATGGCCCACTACATCTGGGACAACACGGAACCCGAGGCACACTTCGACGCGGTCCTGGCGACGCTGGCAACGCTGCTCGCCGCCGTGCACCACAAGGCGGTCAGTTAAGCCAGCTTCTTTTCCTGCACCAGCACCCACGGCCGCGCGACGACCGTCCATAGCGCGGCATCCGCTTCCAGCCACAGGCGCGCCTGCTCGTCTGTCACTTTCGACAGGCGGCCTGCCGCCAGCCAATCCTGCACGGCTTGCACGTCGTCTGCCGAGAAACGCGCCGCCACGTCGACCAGATCGAGCGCGTCATCGACGCAGATCACGTGGCCGCCGGCAAAATAGCGCAACAGTTCGGACCATTGCATCTGCGCGGTTTCCAGATTGATTTTGTCGTGCAGCGACGGCTGCGCCTGTTCCTGCTTGTTCATCTGCGATTCTTCTTTCGGATGCCGCTCAATAATGCGGCGGACGCTCGTTGAGCGGATTCTGCTGGCTGGCATCTGTGAGGTCTTTCACACGATGCACCAGCGCCATGCACAACGCTTCCAGCTCGTCGATTTTCTTCTGCTGCTCGTAGACGGTACGGTTCAATGCGTCGACGAGATCTTCCTGCCGCGTCAGTTTGATCTCGATATCGACGAGGCGGTCTTCATTCATTTTTGCGTTCCTGATGGTTGGGCTGCCTGTTGCGTTGCCTGCGATGCAGCTTGATGTGCGGCTTGTTGCGCCTGATGCCGGTGCATCGCTTCGCGGCGGAAATTGCGTCCCACCGAATGGTAGAAGGGCCGCGGGCAGAACTGCCGCGAAATGAACGAAGCGAGCAAGGCCGTCGCCAGCAGCATCAATGTCACTTCCTGGCTGCGCGTCATTTCCATCACGATGACCGTTGCCGTGATCGGCGCCTGCGTCGCCGCAGCAAGAAAACCTGCCATCGACAGCAGTGCGATCAGGCGCACGTCCACACCCATCGGCAAAAGATGGGCGATATTGTCCCCGATCCCCACGCCGATCGCCAGCGAAGGCGTGAAGATGCCACCCGGAATGCCGGCCAGATAAGAGAGGATCGTCGCACCCAGCTTGGCAATGCCGAACAGCATGTGATCGGCACCTTGCCCGTTTAGCAGCGCCGATGCCTGTTCGTAGCCGGTGCCGTAAGTCGCGCCGCCTGTCAGCATGCCGAGCAATGCCACCAGCAAGCCGCAAACCGCGGCCACCCAGATCGGATGGCGCTGAGCCCAGCTGCGATGGCGCGTCGGCAGCCAGGCCGCTGGCCCCGCCAGCAATGCCTTGGCGAACAAGCCGCCCAGCGCGCCATTGACGATGGCGCACACGGCAATCGCCTGCCATGAAATCTGCATCGCATGGATCGCCTGCTGCAACTGAAAATAGGGATTGTTGCCGACGATTGCCAGCGACAGGAAACCTGCTCCCAGCACGGCCGACATCACCAGGCGATCCCAGCGTACGGCACTGCCCTTGCCGAGTTCCTCGATCGCGAACACGACACCGGCCAGCGGCGTGTTGAACGCCGCCGCCAGGCCGCCGGCCGCACCGGCTGCGATCAATGCTTCCGGACGAAAACCGATGCCCAGCCGCGGACGCTTCTGCCACCATTTCCCCCATGCCAGCATCGCTGCCGCGCCGACCTGCACCGACGGTCCTTCGCGGCCGATCGAAGCGCCTGCCAGCAAACCGGCGGCGGTCAGCACGATCTTCCACATCGCCTGGCGCAGCGACACCAGCCGGGACTGTTCCGGACATTGCGGCAGATTCATCGCCGCCATCACCTGCGGAATGCCGCTGCCGCGCGCCTCTGGTGCCAGCTTCATGGTCAGCCAGCGGATACCGGCAAATGCCGGCGGCAGCATCAACAATGCGCTCCACCAGTAACCCTGCGTTATATGGCTGTTCCATTCCAGCATCTTCTCCGCGATGACGGCGAACAGCAGCGAGAACAGCGCCACGCAAGCGGCGCCGCCGAGAAATACCGCCGTGCGGAAGGAATGGCGCGAAATGCGCGCCGTATGGCGCAGGCGCTGGCGGATCTGACGCGTCTTGGGAGACGGGGTATCGGACATATCGGGCTCGCTCAGTGAATGACGACTCAGTGAAAGACGAATATCGAAAACGAATGATCTGCCAGCATCGTCATGCCGCCTTCGGTTTCTGCAGCAATGCTTTCAGATTAGCCAGGCGATTCTGCGGCGTGATCGTTTCTTCTTCGGTCGGCACCGCATCGCCTTCGTCCAGTTTCATTTCCTTGATGAAACGCGAGACGTCGCAATGCACATGTTCTCGCGCACGCTTGCGCTTCTTGCACCAGGTCACATGCAGCGAACGCTGGGCACGCGTGATGCCGACATACATCAGGCGCCGCTCTTCCTCGATGCGTGCCGCCAATGTATCGACCGGCGCATCGGGATCGCCTTTGTGCGGCAAAATGCCTTCCTCGACGCCGACCAAGAATACGTGCGGATATTCGAGACCCTTGGCTGCATGCAATGTCGACATGCGCACTGCATCCGGCTCCTCGTCCCTGCCTTCCAGCATCGACATCAGCGCGACCATCTGCGTCAGGTCCAGCAGGCTGCGATGATCGTCGCTGCCATCCTTGCCGCCGCCGCCCTTTTCCTTCAGCCAGGTCGTGAAGTCGATCACGTTCTGCCACTTGCCCTGCGCCTGGCGCTCGTCGAAGGCATCGTACAGATAACCTTCGTAATTGATTTCCTTCATCATGTCGTCCAGCAGCGATGCCGCGTGGCCTTCGCGATGCGCATGCGCTTCGAGATTGTTGATGAAGTTGCAGAATTCGCGTAGCGGCGTCAGCTGGCGATCGGCCAGTTTCGCTTCCAGCCCGCCCTTGAAGACGGCTTCAAATAATGAACATTGCCACTGCCCGGCAAACGCGCCCAGCGTTTCCAGCGTCGCCTGGCCGACGCCACGCTTGGGCGTCGTCACTGCGCGGATGAAGGCCGGGTCATCGTCCTGGTTCGCAATCAACCGCAAGTAGGCGATGATGTCCTTGATTTCGGCACGGTCGAAGAAGCTCTGCCCGCCGGAGATCGTGTACGGAATACGTTCGCGGCGCAGCGCCTGCTCGATCACGCGCGCCTGATGGTTGCCGCGATACAGGATCGCATAATCGGAAAACTTGGCGCGCCGCTCGAACTTGTGCGCCGACAGCATGATGGCGACCTGTTCGGCTTCCTGCTCGTCGTCCGGCATCGCGACCACCTTGATCGGATCGCCGAGGCCGTGCTCGGACCACAGCGACTTTTCGAACAGTTTCGGGTTGTTGCCGATGACGGCGTTGGCCGCCTGCAGGATGCGCGTACTGGAACGATAGTTCTGCTCCAGCTTGATGATATTCAGGTTGGGGAAATCGGTCTGCAGTTGCTTCAGATTTTCGATGGTCGCGCCGCGCCATGCATAAATGGCCTGGTCGTCGTCGCCCACTGCGGTGAACATCGGCTTCTTGCCGACGCCGGTCACCAGCAATTTCACCAGTTCGTACTGGCAGGTATTGGTGTCCTGATATTCGTCTACCAATAGATATCGCAATTTGCGCTGCCACTTGTCGCGCACCGCCTCGTTGTTGCGAAACAGTTCGACCGGCAGCCGGATCAGGTCGTCGAAATCGACCGCCTGGTAGGCCGACAGTGTGGCGACGTAGTTGCGGTAGATGCGCGCGGCCTGCGCTTCGTCCTCATCCTTGGCCTGCTTCAGCGCGGTGTCAGGATCGATCATGCCGTTTTTCCACAGCGACATCGCGGTCTGGATGCGGCGAATCAGTTGCTTGTCGGTCGTAATCGCCAGATCCTGCACGATGGAAAAGCAGTCGTCGCTGTCCATGATCGAGAAACGGTCCTTCAGGCCCAGTTCCTTCGCTTCCTGTCGCAGGATCTTCACGCCTAGCGAGTGGAAAGTGCTGACGGTCAGCTGCTTGGCCTGCTTCGGTTCCTGCAGCAGCTTGGCGATGCGCTCCTGCATTTCCAGCGCGGCCTTGTTAGTGAAGGTCAGCGCGGCGATGTTGCGCGCGTCGTAGCCATGCTGTTCGATCAGTTGCGCGATCTTGGTCGTGATCACGCGCGTCTTGCCCGAACCTGCACCGGCCAGCACCAGGCAGGGACCATCCATATAGTGGATGGCTTCGCGCTGCGGCGCGTTCAAGCCGTGCAGAGTGGAATTCGGGGAAGAGGACATCGGGACAAGGCAGGACGAAACCGGAACCAAAGCGGGCCATTGTATCAGCGCAGTTGCGCATCATCCGATGATGACGATTCGTCAATGCTGCCGAATCCGCGCAATACCTGATCCAATTTTACTTCTATCGATCTTTACCCAATATTGACGCGACCGGCCGGATATTCGATTTCGGGTCGGCGCTGATTGGCCAGCGTGAACGCCAGCGTCAACGGGCCAACGCGGCCGATCAGCATCAGCAGCATGATCACGCCCTGCCCGATCGGCGACAGTGTCGGCGTAATGCCACGCGACAGCCCGGTGGTCGACGCCGCCGAGACGGCTTCGAATGCGAGATCGAGGAACGGCGCGTTCTCGCTCAGCATCAGCAAAAAAGTGCCGGCAATCACGCACAGCAATGCAATCACGGTAACCGCCAGCGCACGCAGCGTCAGCGCCGGATCGATGCTGCGGCCGTACAGCACCGGCCGCTGCTGCTGAAGCAGAAAGGCGCGCGTCGCCACCAGCAGCACGATGAAGGTCGTCAGCTTGATGCCGCCGCCGGTGGAGCCGCTGCCGGCGCCGATGAACATCAGCATCATGATGAAGAACGCGGAGGCCGATGTCAGTTGCGCCGTATCGATCGTCGTGAAGCCGGCCGAACGCGGCGCCACCGCCTGGAACCAGGCCGCCCACAGACGATCGCCCCAGCCGTGCAGCGCACCCAGTGTATCGGGATTGCCGTATTCCAGCGCCAGCAGCATCAGCATCGCAATCACATTGATTGCCAGCGTGCCGATCAGCATCAGCTTCGTGTGCAAGGCCATTTCGTGAAAGCGGCGACGCGCGCGCAAATCGGCGATCACGGCAAATCCGAGGCCGCCGGAAATGAACAGGCCAGAGATCACCAGATTGATCAACGGATTGCCGACGTAGGATGCCAGGCTGTGCGACTCCAGCGAGAATCCCGCATTGTTGAAGGCCGACACGGCATGGAAGAGACTATGAAACAGGCCGCGCGACCATCCCATCTGCGGCACCCACTGGATCGCCAGCAATATCGTTCCCAGCAATTCCGTGATGATGATGAAGCGGAACAGCACGCGCAGCAAACGCTGCATGTCGATGCGGCCGCTCTGGTTGAACGAATCCTGCAAGGCCGCGCGATTGCGCAAGGTCAGCCGGCCGCTGGCCAGATGGATGATCAGCATGCCGAAAGTCAGCAGGCCGATGCCGCCGAACTGGATCAGCGCCAGCAGTACCCACTGGCCGAACAACGTGAAATGCGTGCCGACATCGATCACCGTCAGGCCGGTGATGGTGGAAGCCGACACCGCCGTAAACAGCGCCTGCATCCAGTCGATCGGCATGCGCGTCGACATCGGCAGTTTCAACAGCAACGCGCCAACCAGCGACAGTCCGATGAAAGACAGAATCAGCGCCTGCGGCGGCGTCAGGCGCAGGACTTGCCGTTCGACCTGCTGCACCAGCATCGGCGGCTGAAAGCCACGCCTCATGAGCTGCGCCTCATAGATAGGCGGAGATGTTCCGCAAGTCAGACAGCAGGCCCGCGAGAACCAGCTGGTCGCCGATGCGGAACACGTAATCCGGCGGCGGCGTGAGAACTTCACGCTGATGCTTGACCATCAGCAGTCGCACATCGTTTTCCACCAGCTTCAATGCCTGTGCGGTCTGGCCGACGACCTTTTCCGACACCTTCACCTCGACCGTAAACACATCGTGCCCGAGACTGATGTAATCGACGACTTCCGGATACATCATCGCGTGCGCCAGCCGCATGCCCATTTCGTGTTCGGGATGCACGATGTGGTCGGCGCCGAGCTTGTGCAAGATGCGATGGTGATTATGGTTGAGCGCCTTGGCCCAGACTTCGGGCTTGGGCATGTTCTTGATCGTCAGCGTCACCAATATGTTGGCTTCCAGGTCTTCGCCGATGGCGACCACCACGGCATCGCAATCGTGCACGCCGAGATCGCGCAGCGCATCTTCGTTGCGCGCATCGGCCACCACTGCCTGCGTGATGTCGTCGGCAATCGCGTTGACGCGCTGCGCATCCATATCGATACCGAGCACATCGTTACCCAGGCGGGACAATTCGCGCGCCACGGTCGAGCCGAACACGCCCAGGCCGACGACGGTAAAGGTTCGTTTCATGGAGAGATCGTTGCGAAAATGGGATATTGACCATTAAACCACAAACGAAAACCGCCAACGTGGGATGCCGCACCTTCTGCGCATCGGGGTGCACAGTACAATAGACGCATCATTTGCCATTCACTGACGCGCATGCAATTCGAACACCTAGTTGAAATCAACGATCCGCTCAATCCACTGCTCGATCCGCTAAGCCGCGAACAATTGTGGCGCGGGCTGGTGATACGTGCCGAAGCGCCAAAATTGTTCGTGCCGTGGCTGGACGAATGCACACTGCTGGAGCGTGAAGAAGCAATGCTGCGCCGCGAGCTGCGTTACGAGGCGCTGCGCATCCGTGACCAGGTAACGTTCACGCCGCAGCAGACGGTGCGTTACGACGTGCCGGAACAAGGCGACATCCCGCAATCCAGCCTGGTCGTCACAATCGAGGAACCGCAGCCGGGCGCACTGTTTGTGCGTTTTCAGTATGACGACGGCAAGAACG
>DATDLO010000391.1:0-3509 GCA_036519215.1 Oxalicibacterium sp. | reverse complement strand
CTCAATAACGTGATGACGCACGGCCTGCGCGGCATGCGTGAACGTGCCGCGTATCTGGGCGGTTCGGTCAAGGTGGCGGGATCGCAGGGGAACGGCACGGCGATTGTCGTGACGATTCCGAAGACCGAGGCCAACATGGCGGAAAAAACGGAAGATGCGGAAGAAGAAGCGGTAGAAAGAAGCGGCGAAAGCTGAAATCGCATCTAAAGCACGATCATGCACATCAATGCATCAGACATCATAAAAATGCGGAGAAATTCGGAGCGCGGCGGGGGAAGAGGTGGAGTGGCGAAGAAAGGGTGATGGCGTTGTTGCTGGAATTGTTCAGGCAGGATGCTCGCACTGTTGCTTGCCGGTGCTGAGACCTTTCAGGAATTCGAACAGCTGGGGAAATTCCGACGTCTTGTCGTAGAAATGATTCACCCCATACTGCATGCCGACACGGCGGAAAACTTCGGTGGCATTGTTGCTGCAGATGATCTTCAGCGCGTTGGCGATTTTCTTCTTTTCCGCAATCTGCCGCAGCAGATTGATGCCGTTTCCCTTCTTCAGCTGGATATCGACGATAAGCACATCGCAAGGCAGCGAATTGAGCTGGCTCAGCGCGTCGCCTTCCGATTCGGAAACGCCAGATACGACGACGCCCGGAATCATCGTCAGGTTCTCGATCATCAGTTCGCGCACGTCCACCGAGTCTTCCACCAGGAAGACTCGCAACGGATGATCGTCAGCATGTATCGTAGTCTTGTTCATGTTCAAACCGCCAAAAAACCGCTTTTGAATGCCGGGCGGTATTGCTAGTCGATCAGATTCTGCTTGATCGCGTAATAAATGATGCCGGCATTGTTTTCCATGTTCATCTTCTGCAGTACGCGTGCGCGATAGGTGCTCACCGTTTTTACGCTCAGGCACAGATCTTCCGCGATCTTCGTCACGCCATGCCCCTGGCACAGCTTGTAGAAGATTTCATACTCACGTTTTGACAACGTTTCGTGCAGCGGTTTCTCTGTGTTCGCATCCAGTTCCGTCGTCAGCAGCTCGGCAACGGCAGGGCTGATATATTTGTGTCCGCGCAGAATGGTCTTGATCGCATTGACCAATTCGTCGGCCAGCGCTTCCTTCTGTACGTAACCGCTGGCACCGCTACGCAGGATCTGCACCGCATACCGGCTTTCCGGATGCATGCTGAGGATCAGGACCGGCATATCAGGCTTTTCGCGCTTGATCTGCTTCAACACTTCGACGCCGCTTTTGTCGGGCATGTTGATGTCGAGCAGGACAATGTCGAATTCCTGTGCACGAATGAGACGGATCGCCTCCTGCGCAGTGCCGGCTTCTCCTTCAATCTTCATGTCCGGCACTTGCGAGATGAAGTACTGCACGCCTGCGCGAACTACTGCATGGTCATCGACTACGAGGATTCTTATCATTATGGTTAATCACTCAAGCAGATTTAATTGCGTCCCTGGATGCTGTATGGGCGGGCAATTGCATCCTGCAGGAACAGTTTGGACTGATATTCGTTCAATCGATTGTAAAGCGTTTTCAGGCTGACGCCCAACACTTCGGCCGTCATCGTCTTGTTGCCCCCGCAGTGGTCCAGCGTGGCGCAGATTAATTGCTGTTCGGCCTCGGCCAGCTTGCTGCCGAGCGGCACGGTGACGCAATCGCCCTGGCATTCGGGCTGGGCAGCACGCATCGGGCCGATGGCCTGCGTGATATCCAGCTCGCGGTCGGCCAGGATGAAGGCGCGATGCACGACGTTCTTCAATTCGCGCACATTTCCCGGCCACACGTAGGAACTCAACAGGCGCAGCGAAGCCCGCGAGAAGGTCTTGCTGCTGCCTTCCTCTTCGTTCAGTTGATCGAGAAAAAGTTTCGCAAGCAACCGCACATCGTCGCCACGTTCGCGCAGCGACGGCAGGTTCAGCGGAAATACAGCAAGGCGATAGTAAAGATCGCTGCGCAGGATGCCGGCGGCGACCGCTTCGGCCGGATCGCGGTTGGTAGCGGCGACCACGCGCACGCTCACTTCGGATTCTTCATCGGCGCCGATGCGGTAGAAGCGATTGGTTTCTAGCACGCGCAACAGCTTGACCTGCATGTCCAGCGGCATTTCGGTGACTTCGTCGAGAAACAGCGTGCCGCCGTTCGCGCGCTCGAAGCAGCCTTTCTGTGTGCGAATGGCGCCGGTGAAGCTTCCCCGTTCGTGGCCGAACAGTTCGGCTTCGATCAGTTGCGGCGATACGGCGCCGCAGTTGAGCGCGACGAAGGGGCTGGTCTTGTCCTTGCTCATCTGGTGGATGACGCTGGCAACCAGCTCCTTGCCGGTACCGCTTTCGCCGACGATCAGTACGTTTGCGCTGGTCGGTGCGACCTTGCCGATCATCTTGAACAAATGTTGCATCGGTGTCGATGCACCGTACAGGTCGCCGCAGCGGGCGAGTTTGCCGACAGGAAAATCATTCGTGTCGTCATGCTGCGCATCGTGCAGCGCGCTCAGCGTCGGCAGGCCGACGACATTGCCGTTGCTGCAGATATCCAGTCCGTTCGACATCGGTTTTCTCCTCTGTTGAAATGCAGCACGATGGAACGTACTGCAATTTTTACAGAGCGATTGTGATCGGTTTGCAAACATTGCAGAATCGGCGCTTTTCCGATTCTGCTGTGGGATTCCGCTTACAGCAGGGCCTGTCGGCCGCTTGAAATGGACTTGTTCGGGGCCTATTGGCCCATCCATGTGGCGCTTTGCTGGCGCACGACGTCGTTCAGCGAGCCGCTTTTTTCGTAGCTGGCGCGCAACCATCCGGCGTCTCCCTGGCCGGATTGCACGCGCTGGCGCAACCGGGCCAGCGCATCGGCGGTTCCGAGTGCATCGGCGGCATCGGCCAGCATGTCGAAGGTACGCAGAATGTCGTCCTGGATCGAGGTTTGCGTGCCGCCGACCGGATCGATCAGTGCACCGTTCAGGCCGAAGCGGCAAGCCTGGAAGCGGTTGTAGGTGTAGGTCAGGTAAGTATCCTGTACAGGCTGCAATTCGGGACGATCGAAGAAATGCTTGGCGAGCGTCTGCGCATAGGCGCCCAGTGCGACGGCGGTTTCGATTTGCAGCGGTGTGTCGCAGACGCGGATTTCGACAGTGCCGTATTCCGGCTTGGGGCGGATGTCCCAGTAGAAATCCTTCATGCTGGCCACGATGCCCAGTTTCGACATCTTGTCGAAATAGGTGTTGAACGCTTGCCAGTCGGGCAGGAAAGGCATGGTGCCGGACAGCGGGAAGGCGTTAATGCTGGTCAGCCGCGACGACTGGAATGTCGTATCGACGCCCTGGTAGAACGGCGACGATGCCGACAGCGTGATGAAGTGCGGAATGGTGCGTGCCAGTAGGTGCGAGAGCCGGATCGCTTCGTCGCCACTCGGACAGCCGATGTGGATGTGCTGGCCGTAGACGGTGAACTGCTTGGCCAGATAGCCGTACAGGTCGCCGCAGCGGGCGAGTTTGCCGACAG
>DATDLO010000390.1:0-2213 GCA_036519215.1 Oxalicibacterium sp. | reverse complement strand
TCAAATAGTTACGGCCCGCGCTCACGCACCGGCCAGCGACTTCGTAATCACTTCCTTCAAATCCTTGGACAGCTTGGTGCTATCTGCCACGCGCTTGAGCGCCGCATGCATCTTGTCACGCAGTGCCGGCGCGTATTTGCGCCAACGGTCGAGACTGCGCGCCAGACGGGCTGCCACCTGCGGATTGAGTGCATCGAGTGCCAGGACCTGCTCCGCCCAGAATTCATAGCCGCTGCCGTCGGTCGCGTGAAAGCGGGATGGATTGCCGTTGCAGAAACTGAAGATGAGGCTGCGCGCCCGATTCGGGTTCTTCAGCGAGAACGCCGGGTGCTTCATCAGTTCGCGAACTGCCGCCACATCTGTCGTGCGCGCCATCGCCTGCAGCGAGAACCATTTGTCGATCACCAACGGCTCCTGTTCGAAATCGCTGTAGAAGCGTGCCAGCGCCGCAGCTCTTCCCGCCGCCCGGCTGTTCGCCAGCGCTGCCAATGCAGCCATGCGGTCGGTCATGTTGTTCGCATTGTCGTACTGTTTTTGCATCAACGCATGAATTTCCTCGTCGTCCAGCTCTCCCAGATAAGACAGCGACAGATTGCGCAATGCGCGCTTGCCGGCCGATGCGGCATCCGGACTGTAAGGACCATTCACCGCATTATCGCGATAAGCATTCAACAGCGAAGGCCGCAGCGATTTCGCCAGCGACTCACGCAGGAAACGTCGTGCCGCATGAATCGCCTGTGGATCGATGACATCCATCTGCTCGGCCACGACAGTTTCCGCCGGCAGGTTCAGCGCCGTCTCGCGGAAGGCCGGATCGAGCGCACCATCATTCAACGTGGCCGAAAAACTCTCCGCCAGTGCGGCATCCACCTGCAACGCGTCACCCGATTGCGACAATGCAGTCAACGCCAGCAAACGGCGCATTGCCAGCCGCTGACCGGCTTCCCAACGATTGAAGGCATCGCTGTCATGCGCCATCAGGAAGGCCAGTTCGGCATCCGTATAGTCGTATTCCAGCACGACCGGCGCAGAGAAATTGCGCAGAATCGACGGCACCGGCTTTTCCATCACGTTGCGGAACAGGAAAGTCTGCGAACGCGCCTTCAGTTCCAGCACGACGGTCGTCGGCTGGTCTTCGGCGTCGCCCAGCGACAATGGCATATCGCGGCCCTTGCCATCCAGCAGGCCGACCGATACCGGGATCAGGAACGGGCGTTTTTCCTCCTGGCCCGCCGTCGATGCGCAGCTTTGCACCAGTGTCATTTCATACGTATGTGCGTCGGCATCGTAGCGCGTGGTGACAGAGACACGTGGTGTGCCGGCCTGGTCGTACCAGCGCTCGAACTGCGCCAGATCGCGACCGTTGGCATCGGCCATCGCGGCGCGGAAGTCGTCGCAGGTGACGGCCTGGCCATCGTGACGCTCGAAATACAGGTCCATGCCCTTGCGGAAACCGTCGCGGCCGAACAGCGTCTGGTACATCCGTACGACCTCGGCGCCTTTTTCGTAGATCGTGACCGTATAGAAGTTGCTGATCTCGACGAAGGAATCCGGTCGCACCGGGTGCGCCATCGGGCCGGCATCTTCGGGGAACTGCGCCTGCCGCAGCACACGCACATCGTCGATGCGCTTGACGGCACGGCCGCTGTCGGTGCCGATCATGTCGGCCGAGAATTCCTGGTCGCGGAAAACGGTCAGGCCTTCCTTCAGCGACAGCTGGAACCAGTCGCGGCAGGTGACGCGATTACCGGTCCAGTTGTGAAAGTATTCATGGCCGACCACGGCTTCGATGTTGGCGTAATCGACGTCGGTCGCGATGCGCGGATTGGCCAACACGTATTTCGTGTTGAAGATGTTCAGGCCCTTGTTTTCCATCGCGCCCATGTTGAAGTCGCCGACGGCGACGATCATGAAGCGGTCCAGGTCTAGTTCCAGGCCGAAGCGCTTTTCATCCCAGCGGATGCTGTTGATCAGCGAATCCATCGCACGCTGGGTCTTGTCCAGATTGCCTTCCTCAACCCAGACCTGCAGCAGCGCTTTGCGGCCGGACTGCAGCTTGATCTGTTCTTCCTGGCAGACCAGGTCGCCGGCAACCAGCGCGAATAGATAGGACGGCTTCTTGAACGGGTCTTCCCACAGCGCATAATGGCGGCCGTCTTCGAGCTCGCCTTCCTGGATCAGGTTACCGTTGGACAGCAGCACCGGGTAGCGCG
>DATDLO010000389.1:0-2253 GCA_036519215.1 Oxalicibacterium sp. | reverse complement strand
CCATCGCTCGCCCCCTTCCGGTTGAATGCACAACACCTATAGGCGGACGGCTGTCCGCTCCGCAGGAATCATACGCCTGTACCGGACGATGGCAAGTGCCGTTTTCCTTTCTGCCTTGTCTTTGCGCCTATTCTCGCTACTTCTCTACTCCCCCAGCAATTCCGAGACTGCACTCAAGCCTTCCACATGCTCGGAAATCACCTTGACGATCACCGTGATCGGAATGCCGAGCAACATGCCCCAGCCACCCCACAGCCAGGTCCAGAACAGCAGCGATACGAACACCGCCGCCGCGTTCATGCGGGCGATGCGGCCGGTCATCCACGTCGTGACGAAGGTACCGACGACCGTCGAGATCACCAGCGTTGCCGCCGTGACCAGCACCAGCGCATTCACCGTCTCGAACTGCATGAAGGCGCTGACGCCGGTGGCGGCTATGATCAGCACCGTGCCGAAGTACGGAATGATGTGCAGGAAAGCCGCAGCAATCGCCCAGGCGCCGGCATTCGCCAGCCCGATCCACTCAAGCGCCGCCCACATCAGGATGCCGAACAGCGCGTTCGTCACCAGCAGCATCAACATGTAGTTCTGGATCGACTTGTTGATCGCATCGAGAATATTGACGGTGATCTTGCGTGTCGACAGCGCATGCCCGCTGACCTTGACCAGCTTGCGCTTGAAGGTATCGCCGGAAGCAAGGAAGAAAAACACCAGGAAGATCACCATCACCGCCTGGCTGAAAAAAGTTATCACGCCAGCCGATCCCGCGCGCAGCCATTCGTTCAGGTTGAACAGCGAACGATCGACATTGGCACGGCTGGGCGATGCACGCACGCCAGCCGCCTGGTTGGTCGCCTTCTCGATTTCGGTCGCTGCCTTCTGCATCTGCTGGATCGCACTCGGCTGACCACGATGCAGGTTGCGCAGCGTGCGTGCCATCTTTTGCGTTGCTACCGGCAGGTCGCTGAGGATGGCATTGAATTCGTCGCGCAGATTCCACGTCGTCAGCAAGGCGCTGCTCAGGATCGCGGCGATTACGATGGAGGTGCCGAACAGGCGTGGAATGCGTATGCGTTCCAGCCACGTCACCAGTGGACTCAACGTATAGGCGACGAAGATGCCGAATACCAGCGGAATGAAGAACTTGTTCGCGGCGGACAAGGCGAACACCAGTGCCACGCTGGCCAGGATGATCAGCGAGATGCCGCGCGCATCCACAGGAATCAACGTCATGGCCTGTTGCGGCGTGCCATCGCCTGCAGCTTCGTGGCGGACCACACCGGTTCCATGCGGCCGGCTTTCGTCGATCTGGTTTTTCATTTTCGCGGCAAATGCAGGAAGGACACTGCCATTGGGCAATCCCCGGCATGGATCGTTCCCGGCCGAAGCAAAGACGCCTGCCGGCCAGCAACAATGTACGGTAGCGCACAGATTCCTTTTGAAGCACGCCCCTAAACTGGAAACGGATAAAAAGCGAACGAACCTGCCCGGCTGTCCGTAGTCGTCTGCACATGCAGCGCGGCAGGTTTCACCCCTCCTCCAAAAAAGAAAGGACGTGCCATGCTTTATACCATTGCAGTAATACTCGTCATCCTGTGGCTGATCGGCCTGGTGAGTTCGTATACGCTGGGCGGTTTCATCCATCTGCTGCTGATCATCGCCATCGTCGTCGTCCTGCTGCGCATCATCAGCGGGCGCCGTCCGATGTAAGGCCATTGCATGCCGAAAAAAGCCGCCTCCGGGCGGCTTTTTCGTTGTCGCCGCGACAAAAAGATCGCATCCGGAAAAATTTATTCGACATTTTCAGCTGCCACGCTGGCGCAGCGACGAGCCGGCTTGGTAACATGGCGAGTTGATTTCTGGGAGGCTGGAAGCAATGCAAGTAGCGGTCATCGGGGCGGGTGTAGTCGGCGTCAGCACCGCCTATTTTCTGGCCGAGGCAGGACACGAAGTCGTCGTCCTGGAACGCCGCAACAACGTGGCGGAAGAAGCCAGCTTCGGCGATGCCGGCATCCTGGCAACCGATGCCGTTTCTCCCTGGATTGCGCCGGGCATGGCGAAGTCGCTGCTTTCGCTGCTGCTGCGGCAGGATGCTCCACTCCACCTCCATCGCGCGTGGAACCCCTCCCTGTGGCACTGGATCCGGCGCTGGATGCGCGAAAGCAATGCCGAGCGCTACCGTACCAATCGCGCACGCATGCATCGCGTGGCCGCCTACAGCGATGAAGTCATTCGCCAGCTGCGCGATCGCCA
>DATDLO010000388.1:0-2357 GCA_036519215.1 Oxalicibacterium sp. | reverse complement strand
ACACCGGAAGAAGTCGAGGCGATGCGCGAACGCCAGCGTGCGCTCGGCGAGAAGCCGCGTTACGACGGTACCTGGCGTCCGGAAGAAGGCAAGACGCTGCCGGCGATTCCCGAAGGCCGCAAACCGGTCGTGCGTTTCCGTAATCCGGTCGATGGTGAAGTCACGTGGAACGACGTCGTCAAGGGCACGATCACGATCGCCAATCGCGAGATGGACGACCTGATCATCGCACGCAGCGACGGCACGCCGACCTACAACTTCTGCGTCGCCATCGACGACTGGGACATGAAGATCACGCACGTGATCCGCGGCGACGATCACGTCAACAACACGCCGCGTCAGATCAACATCCTGCGCGCACTCGGTGCCGAGCTTCCACAGTACGGGCACCTGCCGATGATCCATGGTACCGATGGTCAGAAGCTGTCCAAGCGCCATGGCGCCGTCAGTGTGATGGATTATCCGGCGCAGGGTTATCTGCCGGAGGCGATGCTGAACTATCTGGCGCGCCTGGGCTGGAGCCACGGCGACGACGAGATATTCTCGATCGAACAGTTCGTCCAATGGTTCGATCTCGATCATCTGACGAAATCGCCGGCGCAATTCAATTTCGAGAAATTCGACTGGCTGAACAATCACTACATCAAGCAGGCCGACAACGGACGCCTTGCCGATCTGGCGCGTCCGCTGATGACGGAGCATGGCGCGCAGTTCGATGGTGCGCCCGAATTGCAAGCGGTGATCGCGCTGATGAAGGATCGCTTCAACACGGTCAACGAACTGGCTGTCGCTGCGATGCTGTTCTATCGCCAGCCTGCACCGGATGCGGCGCTGCTGGAGCAACATGTCACCGACGCAGTCAAGCCGGCGCTTGCGCAGTTCGCGGCGCAATTGCAATCAATCGAGTGGAACAAGGACGCCGTGTCTGCTGCATTGAAGGAAACGCTGGCTGCGCACAAACTGAAGATGCCGCAGCTGGCGATGCCGCTGCGTTTGCTGATCACCGGTCAGTTGCAGACACCGTCGATCGATGCAGTCATCGCCTTGTTCGATCGCAACGTGGTGCTGGCACGCATGCAGAAATATCTGTGAGAAATTTTTCTAAAGGGTATTTACAAGAGCGGGAAACATCTGCATAATCTCGCTTCTGCACTCGAGGGGGTATAGCTCAGCTGGGAGAGCGCTTGCATGGCATGCAAGAGGTCAGCGGTTCGATCCCGCTTATCTCCACCACCGAATTTGCAGCAGGTCAGTAACACGGACAGTTTTTGTCCCCATCGTCTAGAGGCCTAGGACATCACCCTTTCACGGTGAGTACAGGGGTTCGAATCCCCTTGGGGACGCCAAATAAAACGCCACGCAATTGCGTGGCGTTTTTCTTTTTCGCTTCGATTTTGCTTCACGCTTTTTCGAACGCCCCTGTCGTCTGTCGCCGTGATCGTCGATTTTTCATCGTGCGGCGAATTTATCCCCGTTTTGTTACCCAACGTTTTCTTCGGCATCCCTGTTTTCATCGTCCCATATCGATGGGATTGGAAAACATGCAAGGGATTGCAATAATCGCAACGCCTTTTTGCCGGTATTTCCGGCACAGGCCTGACCGCCGCAATGCACATGGCGGTTCGCATCACGATGTTGCCGGAGATCTTCCATATGAAGGCATCAACAGAAAATGGTTTTTCGCTGATTGAAGTCCTGGTTGCCGTATTCGTTCTGGCGGTCGGCGTAATCGGTGCGGCAGGAATGCAGCTGGCCGCATTGCGGACCGCGCAACAATCGTCCTTTCAGACACATGCGTTGCATCTGGCGACAGAGATGGCCGATTACATGCGCGCCAACGTCGGGCAGATGAAACGCGTCGATGCCGTCAATCCTTATTTGCACGTCGACTATCGCGCTTCCGCGACTGCCGTGTCGCCAGCCTCTACTGTCGGCTGCTACGGCATCGATGCGCAATGCGATGCGGACGAGCTGGCGCAATTCGAGATTGCAGAATGGCTGCGTCGTCTGGCGGCAGCATTGCCGGGCGCACGCACCAGGATCTGTCGCGACGCTGCTCCTTGGGACGAGGGCGGTCAACGGTTCCGATGGGAATGCACAGCTGCGCAGGGCCATGCCATTGCCTCTATCGTCATCAAGATCGGTTGGCGGGAGAGATACGCCGATGGCCGGCTGCTGCATGAGGATGGTAACGATGCGCCTGGCATCGCATTGCTGGTTGCGCCCTACGTCGAATGAATGCCCGCCCATTTTTGTCGGAGCAATCCGGACTGACGCTGATCGAACTGATGATTGCGATGGCGCTGGGCTTGTTTGTTCTGTTGGCGGCAACCGGACTGCTTCTGTCCAGCAAGGCG
>DATDLO010000387.1:0-2690 GCA_036519215.1 Oxalicibacterium sp. | reverse complement strand
AACCGTGGCCTGCACGTCGAATGGCGTTTCTTCTGATGGATAACATGAGTTCTCTCGGAATCGTTTCCCCGCAATCGATGTTCTACCCCGAACCGCTGCCGTTGCAGAGCGGCGCGGAGATCGCTGATTACACACTCGTCTACGAAACCTACGGCACGCTGAATGCGGATCGTTCGAATGCCATTCTCATCTGCCATGCTCTGAATGCCTCGCATCACAACGCCGGCCGTTACAGCGAGGACGCAAGCAGCGTCGGCTGGTGGGACAACATGGTCGGCCCCGGCAAGCCGGTGGACACCGACAAGTTCTTCGTCATCGGCGTCAACAATCTCGGTTCCTGTTTCGGCTCGACCGGCCCGATGCACACCAATCCGGCAACCGGCAAACCTTATGGCGCGCATTTTCCGGTCATCACGGTGGAAGACTGGGTGCAGGCGCAGGCGCGCCTGGCCGATCGCCTGGGCATCGAACAATTCGCGGCGGTGATGGGTGGCTCGCTCGGCGGCATGCAGGCGCTGAGCTGGAGCATCCTGTTTCCGCAGCGCCTGCGGCATTGCATCGTGATCGCATCGACGCCCAAGCTGTCGACGCAGAACATCGCATTCGATGACGTTGCGCGGCAGGCGATCCTGACCGATCCGGATTTTCACGGCGGCGATTTCTACGCGCACGGCGTGGTGCCGAAAAACGGCCTGCGCGTGGCGCGCATGATCGGCCACATCACCTATCTGTCGGACGATGTGATGGCCGCCAAGTTCGGCCGCGACCTGCGTTCCGGCAAGTACCAGTTCGGCTACGGCATCGATTTCGAGATCGAATCGTATCTGCGCTATCAGGGCGACAAGTTTTCCGAATACTTCGATGCGAATACCTATCTGCTGATCACGAAGGCGCTCGATTATTTCGATCCGGCCCGTGATTTCGGCGGCGACCTGACGAAGACGCTGGAAAACACGCAGGCGGAATTCCTGCTCGTCTCGTTCACGACAGACTGGCGCTTCGCACCAGAGCGCAGCCGCGAGATCGTCGAAGCGCTGGTCAACAATCGCCGCAAGGTGAGCTACGCCGAGATCGATGCGCCGCATGGTCACGATGCCTTCCTGCTGGACGATGCGCGCTACATGAATGCCGTGCGTTCCTATTTCGGCAACATGTGGCAGCAGATGCAGCAACCGACACAGCCGCCACAGCAGCAAAACACGACGGAAGGGGCGCACGCATGAATTTCACGCAATTGAGCGGCTTCCGTCCCGACCTTGCCTTCATCGCGCACTGGGTGAAGAAGGAATCGCATGTGCTGGATCTCGGCTGCGGCGATGGCGTGATGCTCGACTATCTGCAGACGGACAAGCAATGCAGCGGCTACGGCATCGAAATCGACGATGCGATGATTCCGAAGTGCATCGCACGCGGCGTGCAGGTCATTCAGCGCGATCTGGAATCGGGGCTATCCATCTTCGACGACAACGCCTTCGACACGGTGCTCTGCCTGTCTGCATTGCAGATGATGAAAAACGTGGAAGGCGTGCTGCGCGACATCGCGCGCGTCGGCCGCGATGCGATCGTGTCGTTCCCGAATTTTGCCTACTGGCCGCATCGCATTTCATTGCTGCGCGGCCGCATGCCGGTATCGAAAAGCCTGCCGTACGACTGGTACGACACGCCCAACCTGCGTTGCGCGACGATCCGCGATTTCGAGGAACTGGCGGCCGAAGTCGGCCTGCAGGTCGTCGAATGCGTGGCGCTGGACGACGGCAAGCCGGTGCAATTCCTGCCGAACTGGCGCGGCAGCCTGGCGGTATTCCGCCTGCGAAAAATCTAGGCGTACCTTCAGGCTTTAAACAGGATCGCTGCCTTCTGTTGCATCGCTTTTCGTCGTGTCGCCTTCCGCCATTGCACTGGTGGAAGGAACGATGCGCGAGGCAAGCCATAGCAGGATGAGGACCGGCACGCCGAGCAGCGCAGTGCCGGTGAAAAAGTTGGCATAACCGAAGGCATCCACATAGACGCCCGAATAGCCGGCCAGGAATTTCGGCAGCAGCAGCATGATCGAGCTGAACAGCGCGTATTGCGTGGCCGAATAGCTGATGTTGGTCAGGCTCGACAGATAGGCGATGAAGGCGGCGCTGGCGATGCCGCTGGCCAGATTGTCTGCCGACACTACCGCCACCAGTGCCGTCACGTCATGGCCATGTCCCGCCAGCCATGCGAAAAGCAGATTGGTCAGCGCACTCAATACCGCACCCAGCGCGAGAATGCGCATCATGCCGAAGCGTATCGACAGCGCGCCGCCGATGAAGGCGCCGGCCAGCGTCATCACGATGCCGAACACCTTGGTTACGGCCGCCACTTCATCTTTCGTGTAACCCATGTCGACGTAAAACGGATTGGCCATGATGCCCATTACTACGTCGCTAATGCGATAGATCGCGATCAGCGCAAGGATGGTGACGGCCTGCCAGCGATAGCGGACGAGAAAATCGCGGAACGGACCGATGATGACGTCGTCCAGCCATGCCGCCGCATTCTTGGCCGGCGGTAGCAAGCGGCGCGCCGGTTCCGGCGACAGGAAAACCGTGATCGTGCCGACCAGCATCGACGCCGCCATCGCGAGATAGGCGACGCGCCATGCACCCTGCTGATAACCGTCTAGGCCGGCCACTTCGGCGCGTGCGGCAATCCACAATACA
>DATDLO010000386.1:0-2050 GCA_036519215.1 Oxalicibacterium sp. | reverse complement strand
ACCATTCGGCGCGCTTGTCGACGAAGGCGTCGAGCAGATTGCGCGCACGCGCATCGCCGACCTGTTCATACAACGCCAGCAGCGCCGCACGCCATACGGCGTTCTCCGGCTGGTTTATCGCCTGCATGAAGCGGCCGTATGCTTCCGTCATCAGTTCGCCGGTCGATTCCGTCAATGCGTAGCCGTGCGGCACGCCGGACGCCAGCGGCGCGATCTGTATCAGGCGCATGAACCAGCTGTGAAAGGTATCGATCGACAGCGGCTGCGCGCTGCGCAATACGCGGTCGTACAGCGCACGGGCCTGCGGCAGCGCCGCCGCCAGTTCACGTTCCGGCACGCCGCGTTCGCACAGCAGCGTTGCGGCCTCTTCTTCCGAGGCTAGCGCCAGTTGCTGCAGCAACAGCAGCAGACGCTCGTGCATTTCCTGCGCAGCCTTGCGTGTGAAAGTGATTGCCAGCACCGACGACGGCTCGGCGCCCGCCAGCAACAGGCGCAGGATGCGCGCCACCAGCAGCCAGGTCTTGCCGCTGCCGGCACAGGCTTCGACCACGACCGAGCGAACCGGATCGCAGGCAGTGGCGACGAAGCGCGCGGCGTCGGCTGCCTCGCTGTCGATTTCGTAGGCGCGTGGCGCCATCTGCCGTTCGTCCATCACCACGCTCCCTTGCGGCACAGGCCGCGCACGTCGCAATAGCGGCAGACCGATTCCGGCCCGCTCGCCGGCAATGGCGCACCTTGGTCGATGCCACGCATGCTGTCGACGATGCGCTGCTCCAGCATTTGCTGCCAGCGCGCGTAATCGTCGGCGTCCGCTTCGCGTATGCGTTCCTTCGTCGCTTCCAGCGGCACGTAGGCCGCAGCTTCCAGCGGCACGTCGGACAGCAGGCCGTAAAACGGCAGCTGCTGGTCTTCGCCCTGCTTCAGTCTTTCCGACAGCGCGGTGCGATTCGTGCTCTTGTAGTCGAGCACGCCGCGCGCGCCGTCGGCGTTTTCATCGACGCGATCGATGCGGCCGTGCAGCAGGATTTCGCCGTCATCCCATTGCAGCAGTTTTTCGAAACGCTGCTCGCCGAATACGAAACGCCAGCCGCCCGTTTCGCGTTCTTCCACCCATGCCAGATATGCCGGCATCGTCTTCTTCCAGCGCGCGTAATAGCCGAGTGCGGCCGCGCTCTTCCGCAACTCATCCCGGAACACGCGTTCGGAAATGTCGTCCAGCAAGGATGCGCGTTCATCGGCAGGAATCGTGTCCTGCTGCAATGCCTGATGGAATTGCGCAAGAATGCGATGCAGCCAGTCGCCGTAGTCGCGCTTCTCCGGCATCTCCGACAATTCGTCGAGACCGGACAGGCCCAGCATGCGCGTGGCGAAGAATTGATACGGGCAGGCGACCAGACTGTTGTATCCACTGGCCGACAGCTTCGACGGCCGCAGCGCAGCAGCCCGCGGCGCCGGCATGAAAGGCAGCGTCGCCGTCATCGTGCGCGATGCGATCGTGACCTGATGCTTCTTCAGTGGCGCAGCAGCGGCCTGCGCCAGTGTCAATTCCAGCCGTTCCAGCCACGGACTCATCGGATTCGGCTCGCCGTTGCGATGCATCTGCCATGACATGACGACGCAATCGTTCGCCATCAGCAGTTCGGTGACGTCGCGCAATTGCTGGCGCTGCCGGCTTTCGCGCGTGGCCAGCCCCAGTTCGCGCCGCACCGCATTGGCGAAGAACAGCGTTTCGACCGGACGCGACGGCAGGTGATCGGCATCGGCGCCGACCAGCAGCACCGCATCGAAACGGCGCAGGCGCGCACCGTTCAACGGCAGCATGACGACGCGGCGATCGCGGTTCGGCTGCACGAAAGCCGTCGCTTCCAGCTGCAGATCGACGAAGGCACGCCATTCGGCGAACGAAAAATCGTGATCGATGTTTTCGCATTCGTCGGCGATGGCCTGCAGCAGCTGCATCATCTGCGCGCCGGCTGCATCGGCCTGCATCGCGTCGCGCATGCCGAGCGTGCGTAGCGCCGCATCGGTGACGCCCAGCCATGCGCATAGC
>DATDLO010000385.1:0-6808 GCA_036519215.1 Oxalicibacterium sp. | reverse complement strand
CGGCACAACGCCGCCAGCTATACGCCTATCTGCACAAGATTCGTCACCTGGGATGACTTCTACCGCAAGATTCAGCGGAAATTCAGCACTCGATCAGCGTTTCAGCGCCCTGACTTTCGGTTGCGGCGTTCCTGCCCAGGTCAGTTCGTACGAAATGCCGCGCCGCACATTGCCCACCAGTGCGGGGCGAAAGCAGGCCAGATTGGTGCCGCCATCGCGCCGTACGCTGGGATAGACAATGCCCAGTGATCCCGCCTCCAGCAACTGCGCCGCCAGGCGTTGCGACGAGACGTAGCTGTCCGGCGACAGGCATTTCGCATAGCGCGGCGCATCCCGCAGATCGTGGAACTCCGCATTGAAGTCCGCCAGCAGCGCCTGGTAACGCACGCTGTCGTCAAAGCGGTCAATCTCCGCATATTCGACGGTCTTGTGAAAGACGATCTCGGCCAATGCCGTCTCGATATCGAACGCGCAATACCATGCGCCACGCTCGTCGTTGTTGAAACGGCTGCCCTCGGGGCGCGCATACGTGAAGGCCGCGTTGATCATGCGGAAGTTCGGCACGCCGAATACCAGTTCGTCGACACCGATGCCGGTGCTATAGCCATGTTCGGCGATCAAGCGCTCATTGGTTGCGTTGTCCAGCGCGAAGATATCGGCCAGATGCGCATCGTCCTCCGCCAGCGGAACGAGAACCGAATCTTCCTTGTCCACGAAGCGCGACGGAATCAGCCTGCAAGTATCGAATTGCCGCAGATGCACCAGCGGCGGAGCAGCCATCAAAGCCCTCCACGCCGGGCGTCCAGCAGCTTGCGCACGGTTTGCATTGCCAGCAAACCACCTGCTTGCATGTAGGCCAGCGGCGTGCGGCCGGCGAAGATGGCATTGCGGTTCGGCAGGCCGACCCACTCGTCGGCCAGCTTGTCGCCATGCAGGATATGCAGCGCCTTATAGATGCCGATCAGGTAGGAAATACGTGTGATGCGATCGACCTCCAGCACGCGCTGCGGATTTTTCTTCCACTCGTAGAAGGCACTGCTGGACAAGCCGCCCAGCAGTTCGCGCGCCTCTTCATCGCGCAGTTTCCATGCCGCCGCCAGCCGGAAAAACGCCTTCAAGGCTGAGCCGGACAGGCGTTCGCGCTCCGGCTTTGCGGTCAGGTCGACCGGTGCGGCAGGCTCGAAGCGGCTTTTTGGATAGGCGTAGGCGGCAGTCATTGATTACTCCTTTTATGGACATAATATACTCCATTTCAGGAAAATCAAGTCTGCAGTAAAACGCAGATGGCGGTCCTCCTCTATATCTCCGCTACATGCGTGCCGTTTCCCGCAATGCGACCGCAGCCGCCATCGCACCGTCATCGGCCATGACCGCCGCATAGTCAAGCGCTGCCTGACCCGCTTCTTCAGGCGTTTTCCATTGGCCCGGCACGATGATGGCAACCGGCGGATCGCAGCTGCGTCCCGCCGGTGTTGCATGGACATGAATGATGCCGCCGTACGCACCGCTGCGAATCATCCTGGCCTCGCCGGAAACCGCATAGCCGGCGAATGCCGCAACGGCTGTCATCGTCGCGCTTCCGCCAGCTCATGGTCGATATAGCGTTTCCCTTGCTGCAGCGCATGGCTTGCCGCCGCATCGGCCGAATCGAATTCGGCACCGACCACACTGACGCTGATCGTCGGCTTTCCATGCTGGGCAATATGGAAACTGCCGCCCCACTTGCCGGTATCGTGCTTCTCGCCGGTGCCATGGACTGAATAACCTTGGTGCTGTTCGACATCGGTATGGCTCATCTTGCACCTCCTCCGCAATCGGATTTCGGCGACGATCGCCGCATCCTGTTCATTTCATCTTCCATGCAACAGCCTTGCGTATTCATTTTTTACGAGCTGTTGGCAAGTAAAAAGTTCGAATCGACAACTGTTGTACATCCCATATTTTAGGTAGTTGCATGATCGTAAAACTTTGTTGCGAACCCTTTCTTATCGTATTCCCGCCAGCAAAAATCTGTCATATTTCCATGAGGAATTTTTTTCATCCTTGTGGCAATCGCGACATTCATTTTTTCTTATGGATGCCGTCATTCCATGAAGACTGCCGCACTGTGCAACTGGAAATTGCATCGATAACATCTGCTGCATCGCTAATGACCAAAGGGAGGAAAAATGTTCGCCAATATGAAAGTAGGAACGAAGCTTGGATTTGGGTTTGGCATCACCGTTTTACTGACGCTGTTCATCGCCCTGTTTTCATTGATGCGAATAAACCAGATCCATAACGTCATCGGCGAACAGGATCATATTCGCACCCAGCAGCTGGAACGACTGTACGTCACTCGCGAAGCACTCGCTCAGACCGGCATCGCCGCCCGCAATGCCTACGTCTTCACCAATGAAACCGATGCCCGCAAGGAGCTGGACATCGTCGACAAGCAAAAAGCCATCTATCTCGATGCGCTCGACAAAATGACGCCGCTATTCAAGGGCGATGCCGATTTCGACAAGATCAGCAAAGGCCTGCTGGCAATGGCGAACGAACTGAATCGTCCACGCCAGTACCGGGAAGCCGGCAAGATGGAAGAATACGGCCTCTTCCTCGTCAACGAATGCAGTCCGCTGCGCCGCCAGATCGTGGCGGACATGGAAACCGTCATCAAATCCATACAGAACGTCGTCGAATCCAAGACGCAGGAATCCGATACCACGACCGCCCAATCCATCACCATCGTGCTCATCGTCGCCGGCATCGCGATACTGCTCAGCATCGTGCTGGGTATCATCATCACGCGCGCCATCACGCGACCGCTGAATCAGGCAGTCCATGTCGCACAAACCGTCGCCAGCGGCGACCTGACCAGCCATATCGAAGCCAGTGCCAAGGACGAAACCGGTCAACTGCTGCAAGCGCTGCGGGCAATGAATGACAGCCTGATTGGCATCGTGAGCGAAGTCCGCCATGGCACCGATGCCATCGCCACCGCCTCCAACGAAATCGCCAGCGGCAACCTCGACTTGTCCTCGCGCACCGAACAGCAGGCCAGCTCATTGGAAGAGACGGCATCGTCGATGGAAGAGCTGACTTCCACCGTCAAGCAGAACGCGGAAAATGCCCGCCAGGCCAATACGCTTTCCCTTTCCGCTTCGGAAGTCGCCGTCAAGGGCGGCGAAGTCGTCGGCCAGGTCGTCGACACGATGAACGCCATCAACGATTCCGCGCGTAAGATCACCGACATCATCGGCGTCATCGACGGCATCGCCTTCCAGACCAACATCCTCGCGTTGAATGCCGCCGTCGAAGCAGCACGTGCGGGTGAACAAGGCCGGGGCTTCGCCGTGGTAGCAGCCGAAGTACGCAACCTTGCACAACGCTCTGCAGCAGCAGCAAAGGAAATCAAGACCCTGATCGACGATTCGACAGGCAAGGTCGAAATCGGCAGCCGGCTGGTCGAGCAGGCGGGTGCAACGATGGACGAGGTCGTCGCCAGCGTCAAACGCGTGACGGATATCGTGTCGGAAATTTCCGCTGCCAGCAACGAACAGAGCGCAGGCATCGAACAGGTCAACGCCGCAATCACGCAGATGGATCAGGTGACGCAGCAGAATGCGGCACTCGTGGAACAGGCCGCAGCTGCAGCCGGTTCGCTCAACGATCAGGCCGGCAAGCTGGAACGCACAGTCGGCGTCTTCAAACTGGATGGCATGGGCGCATCACGACAACTTGCCGCGCCTTCCGCCGCACCCGTCAAAGCCATTCCTGCCCTCGCTTCAGCCGCCAGGCAGACGATCAAACGCAACATTGCCGCACCGAAGCCCCAGAAACTGGAAAGAGATGCAGTGCCAGCAGGAGACGAGTGGGAACAGTTCTAAATCATTCCCCATAAAAAACGGCTGGCACATCACTGCCAGCCGTTTTTCCTTTTCAAGATCGGGATATATGGATCAACCCGATGAATCAACTCGCAAAATCAGCCACCATGAAATCCCTTGAGAATGTCCTGCTTCGGCATGTTCGGCGCAATCGTTGAATCGTTCGTGCGCGACGGCGAATCCAGACGCGCGCTTTCCTGCGCCGTGTGCCGCAACATTTCCCGCGTCTCCTCTGGAGGCGTCGGCGATGCATTGTTCAAACCGGTCCGCTGATTGCTGCCAAACACGCCGGCTCTAAAGCCGCCGCCATCCGACAGTTTCATATCCGGAAATCCCACGCGATTGTCGAAAATCGGCTCGTTCTTCTCGGCAGCGAACTCGTTCCCCCGTTCATACACGTCATGAACGATCTGGCATTCGGCGTGATCGTAGCGATCGGAAACATCACCGACATCCATTGCATCGTTTGTGGAAAAATTTCCTTTTTGCAATTTATCGCCGTAGGCATTGATTTGCATGATGCGATCTCCTCGTCATTTGTGTCTGTCTGAGGTTAACGCAATATCGGCAGAATTCAAGTCAGACAAGCAGACGCCATGTGTCGGATGTTTCCGCGATCGCATACGACGCGAGGAAAGCGACGATCAGGATTTTTGCGCGGTTTGCGCCATTCTCAGCGCCGTCTGCACAACGGAAAGAAGCTCGCCCTTCGTCGGTATATCAGGAACGGCAATACCCAGGCGTTCAGCCTCATCGATATGAAGCTGTTCGGCCGTCTCATCCATGTCTTCACGAACAATCATCGAACGCCTGATCGCGTATTCCAGCAATTGCAATTGCGTTACCGGATCAGCACGATTGTTTTCGCCTTGATTTTGCAAGATATGCGCTGCTATGGAGGGAAAAGGGATTTGGCGGAAGCGGTGAGATTCGAACTCACGGAGGGTATAACCCCTCGCTGGTTTTCAAGACCAGTGCCTTAAACCACTCGGCCACACTTCCATTTTGATATCGATACTCCACCTGACTGGGACACATCGATTTGCGGAAGGCCGCATTATACCCAACTCCGCCACTATACAGCGCGCCTGGGCCGCTATTCATTCCGCCAGAAACAATTCCTGCAAATCATTCAGGAAGCGACGCCCCAGTTCGGTTGGCTTGAGAATCATGTGGTCGCGGTAGAGCAATCCCTTGTTTTCCGCTTCATTGAGTGCACGCTCGATGACGTTCAGCGGCATGCCGGTGCGTTCCATGAACAGATTGGCCTCGACACCGTCGATCAGGCGCATTGCGTTCAGCATGAATTCGAAGCCTAATTCGCCGCGCGTGATTTCTCGCTCTTCCTGCACAGGGTTGCCTGCGCGCATGCGCTCCATGTATTCCTTCGGCTGCTTGTAGCGCGCCTGGCGCATCACGCGATGCGGGAACGACAGTTTGCTGTGCGCACCGGCACCGATGCCGAGGTAATCGCCGAATTGCCAGTAATTCATGTTGTGGCGTGCCTGCCGGCTCGGCTTTGCGTAGGCCGATACTTCGTAGTGCCGGTAGCCTGCGGCCTGCGTTTCGGCCTCGATCATGTCCTGCATGTCCGCGCTGATTTCGTCGTCAGGTACCGCCGGCGGATACTTGGCGAAGTAGGTGTTCGGTTCCAGCGTCAGGTGGTACAGCGACAGATGCGGCGGCACGCAGGCGATTGCGGTCTGCACATCGCGCTGCGCCTCTTGCAATGTTTGCGACGGCAACGCGTACATCAGGTCGAGATTGAAGTTGTCGAAATTCGCCTGTGCGATTTCGACCGCGCGGCGCGCTTCATCGCCGTCGTGAATGCGGCCCAGCGCCTGCAGATGACGCGAATCGAAACTCTGGATGCCGATCGATAAGCGGTTGATGCCGCTGCCGCGATAGGACCGGAACTTCTCCGCTTCGAAGGTGCCGGGATTGGCTTCCATCGTCACCTCGATGCTCGGATCGAAAGGCATCAACGTGCGGATATCGGACATCAGGCGATCCAGCCCGGCAGCGGACAGCAGGCTGGGCGTGCCGCCGCCGATGAAGATCGTGTGCAGCTTGCGGCCCCAGATCAGCGGCAGCGCCATCTCCAGATCGGCACGCAACGCGGCCAGATAGTCCTCTTCGGGAAAGCCACCGACGGCTTCATGCGAATTGAAATCGCAATACGGGCATTTCTTCACGCACCACGGAAAATGCACGTACAGCGACAGCGGCGGCAGCACCGTCAGATTCAGCGCGCCCGGTTTCAGGTAGGCCTTCGCGACGCGCGCCGGCTCGGCATGATCGAGCGCATCGAAGGACCCCGAACCGACCGGCTTGATCGGAATCATTTCAGTTTCTCGATCAGCGCACGCAGCGCCTGGCCACGATGAGACAGGCGGTTCTTCTCTTCCGCCGTCAGCTCGGCTGCCGTCTTCTGCAGCGATGGAATCAGGAAATACGGATCGTAGCCAAAGCCGCCCTGCCCGCGCGGCGTTGCAATCATTTCACCGTTCCAGCGGCCGTCGGCGATGACCGGTTGCGGATCGTCGGCATGGCGCACGAACACCAGCACGCAGTAGTAATAGGCAGACTTGTCAGCCTGCGAGGCGAGCGCATCGATCAGCTTGTCATTGTTGCGCTGGTCGGATTTCGGCTCGCCTGCGTAACGTGCCGAATGCACGCCGGGCGCGCCGCCCAGCGTATTGACGCAGACGCCGGAATCGTCGGCCAGCGCCGGCAATCCGGTCAGGCGCGACGCGTGGCGTGCTTTCGCGATCGCGTTCTCGACGAAGGTCGGATGTGGTTCTTCCGCTTCCGGCACGTTGAATTCGGATTGCGTATGCAGCGTGAAGCCGAGCGGTGCCAGCAGCGCGCCGAATTCCTTCAGCTTACCGGCATTGTTGGAGGCGAGAACGAGAGGTCGGGACATGATAATGCCGAAC
>DATDLO010000384.1:0-3038 GCA_036519215.1 Oxalicibacterium sp. | reverse complement strand
GACGATGTGCCGGCCGCGAATATCAGGAACAATATCCAACACACCAGCAGGCCGGACCACGTATGCAGCCAGGCCATCGACTGGCGGAATCCTTCCTACATGCTCCGCTCCGTAATGCTATTAACAACAGGCCCAGTACGGCTGCCGGCGCGACAAGGCCAGTCCAGGCTCGCCATGCGGTTTTCGCGGCAAAGACCCAGATCACCGCGCAGGTGTAAACGGTGAACGACAGCATCGTTGCCGTCAGCACGGCGTCCGCCTTTGCCAGCGGCAACGCCAGTGCCAGCACGGCCGTCGACAGCGCGGCGACCGCATAGCCGCCGCCGATGGCCGCCGTTGCGCGTGCTGCCACGCCAAGTTTGTATTGCAATTCTTCTTTCATTGTTCCGTACCGACGGATGACTGCATTGCCTGCCGCTGTTGCCGTCAATGAGTAAATCGAACGACAGCGCCATTAATGAGAATAGTTATCGTTCGCATTTTATTGGAAAAGCCATGTCGTGGCAATGCGCCAGGCCCGCGGCTGGTGACAGGCCGTGTACGAGATGACGGATGTATTCCGTCCATTGGAGGAAAAATGGCGGATATGCCGCCAAGCATGCGGCAGCCTTTCCCCCTTGCGATTGGCCAAGGTAAATCCGGCACGATGGAAACCGCTCAGGCAAGGACGTCTGCGCCAGTCATGGGACGACGCAGACGGCGAAAATCCATCAAAGACTTTTTTCGATCAGCTGGCCCAATACCGTTTCCAGCGTTGTGCTGCCCTTGCGCGACGTCTGCTCACCCCCATCGAACTCTATCCATCCTTCGTTGAAACCGTTGATCATCTGGATGCGCGGCGTCGGATTCTTCATGCCTTGCGAAGTAAACAGCGGTTTCCACATGTCGATCGGTATTGCCTGCATGCGAACCGGCTTGCCGAGCAGCCTGCCGAAGGTATCGGCGATTTCATTCGGCGTGATGCGTTTCGGCCCTTCCAGATTCACCACGTGCACGCCGTCCCAGCTCTCTCGCATCATTTCGGCGGCAACGCGGCCGACATCGGCGGTGGCGACCATGGGCACCAACTTGTCCAACGGTTGCAGGAACGATGATATGACGCCGAAATCGCGGGCCGATGCGACATCCCATACGCTGTTTTCCATGAACCAGCCAGCTCGCAGGAAGGCAACCGGCATCGGCAGCGTGCGCAACGCTTCCTCGAGCAATCCGAGTTGGTTCAGCAGATTCGGCTGCGTCGCATCGGCACCGATCGTCGACAGGCAAACGACGCGCTGCGGACGCGCCGCTTCCAGTGCGGCACGTATGCTGGCAATGGTGCGACGTGCTTCTGGATAACCGGGCGACGGATCGAAGGTCGGCGGCAGCAGGATGAAGACGGCTTCCGCGCCGCTAAAAGTCTGCTGCAATGCGACGCTGTCATCCATATCGGCCAGCGCCAGTTCGCAGCCGCGCGCCTGCCATTCACTACCCTTCTCGCGATTGCGTACGACGGCGCGTACGGCCTGGTTGTCTGCCAGCAGCGTGCGGGCGACGACACTGCCGACTTGTCCTGTGATGGCGGTAACTGCATACATGATGTTCTCCTGTTGAAAAGCGACAAAGGCGTCGCGATGAGGAGAATTCTGTGCTTTTGCCATCCATTTCGCGATAGCATTACAGTCATTTTATTAATGACTAATTTGCATAAATTATGGCTTTCGACGAACGAATACTCAACGGCATGGGCGTGTTGTCGGCCATCATCGACAGTGGCAGCTTTGCCGGCGCAGGAGGAATTCTCGAGATGTCGCAGTCTGGCGTCAGCCGCGCAGTGGCAAGGCTGGAAGCGCGATTGGGAATCCGGCTGTTCGACCGCACCACGCGGTCGGTGACGCTGACCGACGAAGGCCGTCGCTTTTACGAGCAGATCGCGCCGCTGCTGGCCGGACTGGAAGAAGCCGCGACCGATGCCGCACAGGGAACGGCTGCCGTGCGCGGCCGTCTGCGCGTGAACGTCGATCCGCATTTTTCGCGGCTGGTGCTGGGGCCGCGGCTTGGCGCCTTTCTCGAAGCGCATCCGGCATTGCGGCTGGAGATCGTCACGCGCGACCAGTTGGGTGACATGATTGGCGACGGCTTCGACCTCGCCGTGCGCTTCGGCCCGCCGCAATCGTCATCGCTGATCGCGCGCAAACTGCTGGAAACGCGCGTCGTCACCGTCGCGGCGCCGGGCTATTTGCGCCGCCACGGCCGGCCACAGAAACCGGAAGAATTGAGGTCCAGCCAGCATATCTGTCTACAGTTCCGCAATGCGCAGACCGGCCGCGCATTCGAATGGGAATTCCATCGCGGCCGCAAGAAGGTCGTTTTGGAACCCAAGGGCCAGTTGATGCTCAACGATGCCGGCACGCTGCTGAGCGTCTGCCAGTCCGGGCATGGCGTCGCACAGATTTTCGAACTCGGCAGCGAACACTTGCTGGCGGACGGCCGTCTGGTCAACCTGTTTCCCGACTGGCCAGACGAGCACTATCCGCTGCATGCGCTTTATCCTTCCCGCCATCACGTGCCGGCCAAGACGCGTGCATTCCTTGATTTCGTCGCGTCATTGTCATCGCAGGCGGTCTCTGCCTGAATCTTCTCGGATCAACGCAACATGGCGAGCAGTTTTTTCACGGAATGGATCATGACACCCGAATTGCGGTGTCAGCCCGCACCGAACGGCTGCATAAGCCGCATAGGCCGCATAGGCCGCAACAGACGCAGCCCGTTGAAGACGACGATCAGGCTGGCGCCCATGTCGGCAAACACCGCCATCCACAGCGTGGCGTCGCCGGCCAGCGCCAGCGCGAGGAATACCAGCTTGATGCCGAGCGCAATCGTGATGTTCTGCACGAGGATGGCATGCGCGCGCCGGCTCAGGCGGATGAAGGCCGGCAGCTTGCCGAGCTCGTCGTCCATCAATGCAACGTCGGCGGTTTCCAACGCGGTATCAGTGCCGGCCGCTCCCATCGCGAAACCGATATCGGCTTTTGCCAATGCCGGTGCATCGTTGATGC
>DATDLO010000383.1:0-2936 GCA_036519215.1 Oxalicibacterium sp. | reverse complement strand
GTGCATGACGTGCATCCGGGCTGGCGATCACATGCGCACGCTGCAGCATCGGCCCGTAGGCTTCACGGAACAGCGAGACGTCGGTGACAGCCAGCGCACCGACCGTCTCACCGTGGTAGCTGCCTTTCAGGCAGACGAATTCCTGCTTGTCGGCCTGGCCCAGATTGCGCCATGCATGGAAGCTCATCTTCAGCGCGATCTCGACCGCCGATGCGCCGTCCGACGCATAGGAACAATGACCGAGCACACCGCCGGTCAGCGCGGACAGTCGCTCCGACAGTTCGACCACCGGCTCGTGCGTGAAGCCGGCCAGCATCGCATGTTCGAGCTTGTCCAGCTGATCCTTCAGCGCCGCGTTGATGCGCGGATTCGCATGGCCGAACAGGTTGACCCACCACGAACTGATCGCATCCAGATAACGCCTGCCCTGCGTATCGATCAGCCACGCGCCTTCGCCGCGCGCGACCGGGATCAGCGGCACCGTCTCGTGGTGCTGCATCTGCGTGCACGGATGCCAGACGCTGCGCAGACTGCGCGCGATCATGTCATCGTGCCGGGGAAATTCGGTATTTGCATTCACTGCTTCAACTCCTGCTGCCGTGTTGCGACACGACAAGCTATTCGGGAAAGACGCCGTCGACGTAGTACCAGCGTCCGTCCTCGCGCACGAAACGGCTGACTTCGTGCAGACGATGCGCACGGCCGCCGACCCTGGAACGCGCAACGAATTCCACCGTCGCCTCGTCGCCGTTCGCGGCATGCTTCTTCACATCCAGCCCCAGCCACTTGATCATCGGATCATGCGCCAGTTCGCCCAGCGCCGGGCGCGTGTCCGCATGCCAGGTGGCGTGTACATAATCGGTCAAACCCAGCACATAGGCGCTGTAGCGCGAACGCATCAATGCCTCGGCGGTCGGCGCAGCGGTGCCATCGTGAAACGGCTTGCAGCATTGCGCGTAATCGGCGCCGCCGCACGGGCATGTCGCCGCAAGCTGTTTCTTCGTCATCCGCTTTCCGTTCGTTCGATTCCCGTTGCCGCCGCGCCATCCCGCGCAAAAGCGCGGCAGGCAAGCGTTTACAATGGCGGCATACATGGCAACATATCCGGCGGTATTGTATCGCGCGACGCCATGCCCCGTCCCTGCCGGCACCTGATTTCCACCCATCAAATCCGATGAATCCGCTCGAATCCCAACTCGATTACCCGTTCGGCGATGCACTGCCGGAAACCGGCACCCTGTTCGACGTCGCGCCCGGCATCAAATGGCTGCGCATGGGCCTGCCGTTCGCACTCAACCACATCAACCTGTGGCTGCTGGAAGACGAGATCGAAACCGAAAACGGTATGCAGCGCGGCTGGACCGTCATCGACTGCGGCATCGCCAACGATGCCACGCGCGCCGCCTGGGAACAGATTTTCGCCACGCAACTGAACGGACTGCCGATCGTCCGCGTCATCTGCACGCACTGCCATCCCGATCACGTCGGCCTCGCCGACTGGATCTGCCAGCGCTGGAACGTGCCGCTGTGGATGACGACCGGCGAATACGGATTCGCCCGCATGATGTCCGCTGCGCTGCCGGGTTCGGACGGCACCGCGATGTTCCCGTTCTTCAAACTGCACGGCCTCACCGATCCGCAAATGCTGAAGGAACTCGAAGGCCGCCACAGCTATTACCCGACGCTGGCGCCGAGCGTGCCGCAATCGTACGTGCGACTGCACGACGAACAGAACGTCCGCATCGGCCAGCGCAACTGGCGCGTCATCACCGGCTTCGGCCATTCGCCGGAACATGCGGCGTTGTACTGCGAAGAGTTGAACGTGCTGATCTCCGGCGACATGGTGCTGCCGCGCATCTCGACCAACGTGTCCGTCTTCGCCATCGAACCGGAATCGAATCCGGTACAGCAATTCCTGGATTCATTATTGAAGTACAAGGACTTGCCGGCCGATACGCTGGTGATGCCGTCGCACGGCAAACCGTTCCGCGGACTGCATACTCGCATCCAGCAACTGTTCGATCATCATGCGGCTAGGCTGGAAGAAGTATTGGCAGCGTGTGCGACACCGCAATCGGCAGCGGACATCGTGCCGATCATGTTCAGACGGCCGCTGGATTCACATCAGTTGAGTTTTGCGCTGGGAGAAGCGCTCGCGCATTTGCACAAATTATGGTTCGATGGAATATTAAAACGGACATCTATTATTGATAACACCATTCGTTTTTATCGGCGGAATGGTCGCTAATAATAATTAAATCAACAGGGATGAAAAATGAAAATAACAAGTTTGGTGGTTGCGGCACTGCTTATGGTGCCACTTCATTTATTAGCTCAAGCCTTACCAAAGAATGCTCATAAAAATATTTATGGATATTCTTGGAGCTGCGATAAAGGTTTTTCTCGAGCGGGAGAAGAGTGTGTCGCAATAAAAATACCAAAAAATGGCAAGCTAAATTATCTAGGCAACGGATGGGAATGCAACCCAGGATTTAAAAAGAATTCTGAAAGCTGCCTCCTGATAACAATTCCTAAAAATGGAAAATTAAATTATTTCGGCAATGATTGGGAATGTATATCTGGCTTCTATAAAACTGGAAGTGAATGTGTAGCAGTGCAAATTCCCCAGAACGGCAAGCTCAACTATTTTGGAAATGGATGGGAATGCAACTCTGGATTTACAAAATCCCGCAACCAATGCATTGCAATTCAAGTACCTCCAAATGCAAAACTAAATTATTTTGGTAGCGGATGGGAATGCAAGTCCAATTTCAAACGGAATGGAAATAGTTGTGTAGTTATGACCACCGAAGAAATCAAACACCAAAAAGACTTAGAAAAAGCAATTAAGGATGAATACGCAAAAAGAAAGCAACAAGGTGTCACAGGGCAGCATTATGAAAGCGAATATAAATCAAACGCAAATGTTTGCGTAA
>DATDLO010000382.1:0-2268 GCA_036519215.1 Oxalicibacterium sp. | reverse complement strand
GAATTGACGGTGCCGATTTTCTGCTTTTCCTTGAACGCCAGATCGTTGGAGACGGCTTTCACCATGTCCTGGCAGTCGTCGAACACGCCTTCGACGGCGATGTTGAAGATGTTCGGGTCCTGCAGGCTGAACATTTGCGCAGTCTGGAACGCGCTCATCTTCTTGTGCGGCGACAGCATGAAGACGCGGATGCCCTTCTTGCCGCGCATCGCGTATTCGGCCGCGCTACCGGTATCGCCCGACGTTGCGCCGAAAATATTCAGTTCCGCATGCTGCCTGGCCAGTGCGTATTCGAACAGGTTGCCAAGCAGCTGCATCGCCATATCCTTGAAGGCCAGCGTCGGGCCGTTCGACAGCGCCTGCAACATGATCTTCGCACCATCGTTTTCCTCGACCAGACGCAGCGGTGTGATGCGCGACGCATCCTCACCATGGCGTGCATTGCGATAGACGTCGGCGGTGTAAGTCTTGTGTGCCAGCGCATGCAGATCGGCGTCGGGAATATCCGTCGCGAATTTCTTCAGCACTTCGTAGGCAAGGTCCGCGTAGGACAGTGTGCGCCAGGCATCCAGCTCGGCGCCCGTCACTTGCGGATATTCGGCCGGCAGATAGAGGCCGCCGTCCGGCGCCAGGCCGCCGAGCAGGATCTGGGAAAAAGACTGTGCAGCGGCTTCACCGCGAGTGGAAATATATTGCATGTCGGAAGGTGATTGAGGAGAGCAAAAGCAAGCCGACATTATAACTGCTGGCGTCGCTTCTCTCCGGCTTCTCTCTCACCCGATGACGATGGCAACGAAGCCGTCATGTCATTGCGGCAATACCGTCCACGCCCTTCCTCCGATAAAGAAAAAAGGCGCCATAGCGCCTTTTTCCCGTGTTCCCTTTTGAATCAGCTCAGATGTTCGAGCCGCAGCTTCGTCACTTTGCCAAGCACTGTCGGCAACTGCTCGATCTTGCCGATTGCGACTTCGACGTTCTTTTCCTGCGTCTGATGCGTCAGGATGATGATGTCGGTTTGCGTCTCGCCCAGCGATGGCTCCTTCTGCAACATCGCATCGATCGAGATCGACGATTCGGCCAGGATGCTCGTCACATCAGCCAGCACACCGAGCTTGTCGGCAACGTGCATGCGCAGGTAATAGCTGGACGTGACTTCCGAAATCGGCAGGATCGGCGTATCGGTCATCGCATGCGGCTGGAAAGCCAGATACGGCACGCGGTGTTCCGGCGCAGCATCGGCCAGGCGCGCGATATCGACCAGATCGGCGATCACGGCCGACGCGGTCGGCTCGGCGCCAGCGCCCTTGCCGTAATACAGCGTGGCACCGACGGCGTCGCCCTGCACCAGCACCGCATTCATCGGGCCTTCGACGTTGGCGATCAGGCGCTTGGACGGAATCAGCGTCGGATGCACGCGCAATTCGATGCCCTTCGGCGTGCGCTTGGCGATGCCCAGCAGCTTGATGCGGTAACCGAGCTGCTCCGCATAGCGGATATCGACCGCTTCCAGCTTCGTGATACCTTCGATGTGCGCCTTGTCGAACTGCACCGGGATGCCGAATGCGATGGCCGACATCAGCGTCGCCTTGTGCGCGGCATCGACGCCTTCGATATCGAAGGTCGGATCGGCTTCGGCATAGCCGAGGCGTTGCGCTTCCTTCAGCACCGTGTCGAAATCGAGGCCCTTGTCGCGCATTTCGGACAGGATGAAATTGGTGGTGCCGTTGATGATGCCGGCGATCCATTCGATGCGGTTCGCGGTCAGGCCTTCGCGCAATGCCTTGATGATAGGAATGCCGCCGGCGACCGCCGCTTCGTATGCGACCATCACGCCTTTTTCCTGCGCTGCCTTGAAAATTTCGTCGCCGTGCGCAGCCAGTAATGCCTTGTTCGCCGTCACGATGTGCTTGCCGTTGGCGATCGCCTTCAGCACCAGATCCTTCGCCACGCCGTAGCCGCCGATCAGTTCGATGACGACATCGATGTCGGGATTGGAAACCACCAGGTTGCCATCGCTGACGACCTCGCATGTGCCGCCGGTGACTTCCTTTGCGCGCGCGGCATCCAGGTCGGCCACCATCACGATCTCGATGCCGCGACCGGCGCGGCGTGCAATCTCTTCCTGATTGCGTTTCAGGACGTTGAATGTGCCCGCACCGACGGTGCCGATTCCTAGCAAGCCTACTTTGATGGATTTCATGATGTCTAATTTTGATACTGCTGAGTGATGCCGCTGAGCCGACAGGGATAACGATTCCGGCCGCATGG
>DATDLO010000381.1:0-7621 GCA_036519215.1 Oxalicibacterium sp. | reverse complement strand
TGAAGTGGAACGGCGTCTATAACCTGACCGCCGTACGCGAACCTGCGCGGATGGTGACGCAGCATCTATTGGACTCGCTGGCTGCAGTGCCGGCATTCGGCGATGCACACCGAGTGCTGGATGTCGGTGCCGGCGGTGGATTGCCCGGCATCGTGCTGGCAATCTGGGCGGCGGAAGCACACCCGGACATGCGCATCACGATGATCGATACCGTGCACAAGAAAACGGCCTTCTTGACACAGGTCAAGGCTGAACTGGGTTTGAGCAACGTGGAAGTGCAGACCTGTCGCGTCGAACAGTGGCAGGCGCCGCATCGATTCGATGTGATTACATCGCGCGCTTTCGCAGATCTCTCCGATTTCGTCGCGTGGTCTCAGCATTTGTTGGAAGACGGCGGCCGTTACATCGCGCTGAAAGCGGTGGCGCCGGAAGAAGAAGCGGCGCGCCTGCCGGCCGGCTGGCAGGTGAAGGAAATTCGCCCCTTGCATGTGCCGGGCATGGATGCCGAACGGCATCTGGTTTTCATCGAGAGGGAGGTCGCATGAAACAATGGCTGGGATTATTGTTTTGCGTCTTGTGCAGTCTCGGCCAGGCGCAAACGGTACAGACCGCAAAGCATGTTGACCTCAAGCGATATGTCGGTACATGGTATGAAATTGCGCGTTTCCCGAATCGCTTCCAGAAGGATTGCGTTGCGAATGTGACCGCAAATTATGCGGAACGCGCCGATAGTCAGATGGATGTCGTCAATCGGTGCGATGAAGTCGGTGGCAAGAAAGATGAGGCGAGTGGTCGTGCGCGCGTCGCCGATCCTGCGACAAATGCAAAGCTGGAAGTGCGCTTTGCGCCGGATTGGCTGGCATGGTTGCCTTTCGTCTGGGCGAACTACTGGATTATCGATTTGGCCGAGGATTATTCGTATGTTGCCGTCGGCGAACCGTCGCGCGAGTACCTGTGGATACTTGCGCGCAAGCCGGTGATGGATGAGGCAACATACGACGCTTTGGTCAACCGACTGGCAGCGCAGGGATTCGATACGGCCAAACTGGTCAAGACCAAGCAAAACATTTCGCAATAACGACAACGAGAATATGGCAAAAATATTTTGCGTCGCGAATCAAAAGGGCGGCGTCGGCAAGACCACCACCGCAGTCAATCTGGCAGCAGGCCTGGCGCAATTGAATCAACGCGTGCTGCTCGTCGATTTGGACCCGCAGGGCAATGCCACGATGGGTGCAGGCATCAACAAGGCCGAGCTGCAATCGTCGATCTATGAAGTCATGCTGGGCCTGGCCGATGTGCCAGCTGCGCGTGTGCAATCGGAAACAGGCAAGTTCGATGTGCTGCCGGCCAATCGCGAACTGGCGGGCGCTGAAGTGGAGATGGTCGAACTCGACAACCGCGAACATCGCCTGAAGGAAGCACTGAACGCTGTCGACGATCAGTACGATTTCATGCTGATCGATTGCCCGCCGGCATTGTCGATGCTGACGCTCAACGGATTGTGTGCCGCGCATGGCGTCATCATCCCGATGCAATGCGAATACTATGCGCTGGAAGGTTTGTCCGATCTGGTCAATACCATCAAGAAGGTGCATGCAAAACTGAATACAGACCTGAAGATCATCGGTCTGTTGCGCGTGATGTTCGATCCGCGCATGACGTTGTCACAGCAAGTGTCGTCGCAACTGGAAGAACATTTCGGCGACAAGGTATTCAAGACGATCATTCCGCGCAACGTGCGTCTGGCCGAAGCGCCGTCCTACGGCATGCCGGGCATCAACTTCGATCCCTCCTCCAAAGGTGCGCAAGCCTACCTGGCGTTCGGCGCCGAGATGGTGGAGCGCATCAGGGCACTCTGATCCGGTAGATGAACTGCCGAATCGAACAGTAAAGAACAGTGAGTAAATAATGGCGACAAAGAAACCGAAAGGATTGGGCCGCGGCCTTGAAGCATTGCTGGGTGGTTCCAATGATTTCAACGAAGCGGTTGCGGCGCTGCCTGGTGCGCCGACCACGCTGCAAGTGGCCGATATGCAAGCCGGCAAGTATCAGCCGCGCACCCGTATGGATGAAGGTGCGTTGAACGAACTGGCTGCGTCGATCAAGGCGCAGGGTTTGCTGCAAGCAATCCTCGTACGCCCGATCGCGCCGGTTAACGGCAAGCCGCGTTACGAAATCATCGCCGGCGAACGCCGTTTCCGTGCCGCGCAGATCGCAGGCCTGAGCGAAGTGCCGGTGCTGATCAAGGAAGTCGACGACGAAGCGACCGCCGCAATGGCGCTGATCGAAAACATCCAGCGCGAAGATTTGAACCCACTGGAAGAGGCGCAGGGCATTCATCGCCTGATCACCGATTTCAATTTCACGCATGAACAGGCGGCGAATTCGGTTGGCCGTTCGCGCAGCGCCGTTTCCAATCTGCTGCGCTTGTTGAATCTGGCCAAGCCGGTTCAGACCATGCTGATGGCTGGTGACATCGACATGGGGCATGCACGCGCATTGCTAGCGGTGGACTCGGCAACGCAAATCACGCTGGCTAACCAGGTCGTGGCAAAACGCCTGTCGGTACGTGAAACCGAGAAACTCGTCGTCCGCGCCACGATGGAGCAGGGGGCAGCCAAACCGCGGGGCGGGGCAAAGGAAAAGTCGCGCGATATCGTCCGGCTCGAAGAAGAATTGTCCGATACCTTGGCGACGCAAGTCGCCATCAAGGTGGGCGCAAAGAACCGTGGCCAACTGATTGTCGAATTCGCCGACCTTGATGCGCTGGACGGCATCATCGGCAAGCTGCGCGCGGCATAAATACAGGCAGGGTGTCGCGAAAGCGTCCAGCGAAAATCGTGCCAGAAGCGGGCCTTACGCAAGATAAGGCCGTGTGAAGCTTCTCAAATGACAGGATTTTTCGACGTATTTGTAAAGTAAAAGCGGGCGTTTGTCGATGCGGGAAAATCCGACGCACACATCGGGAATCCGGGGCGCAAATCGTTTGACGATGCTTCAGGAAAGCCCTTATAATCCCGTGGCTTCATGGAACGCACGACTTAGTTAGTATTCACCCCGGTTTCGGCGCGGCTTGATCGTGTGCGATCGCCCCGAAACTGTGTCATCTGGACAAGTATGCTGCCCGTCGTCCTCCTGCAAATAGCGACCACGGTAATCGTTAGCCTGATTGCCGGTTTGATCGCTGGAATGCCGGCATTTTATTCGGCATTGCTTGGAGGGTTGTGTTGCGTGGTGCCGAATGGTCTGTTTGCGCTACGCCTGTTTTCCGCTGCGCAAAAATCCCAGTCCGTCAATCCGATGACATTTTTCATCGGGGAATTTATCAAGATTGCATTGACGATTGCCCTGCTGTGGGCGGTAGTCATGTTGTACCACGAACTGAATTTGCTGGCGATGATCGCCGCGTTCATCGTGGCATTGAAAAGTTACATCATCTTATTATTTAGGCACTGAACATGGCGACAGAAATGGCTACCGCCGGCGCGGAACATCACGCACCGACAGCTTCAGAATACATCGTTCACCATCTGGGGCATCTTTCCTCCAAGCACCAGACGTCCATCGTTGATTTCTCCGTCATCAATATCGACACGGTCTTCTGGTCTGTTGCGATGGGTATCCTCGGTTGCCTGATCATGTATCTCGCAGCACGCAAGGCGACTTCTGGCGTGCCGGGTCGTTTTCAGGCGGCAGTCGAAATGATTGTTGAAATGGTCGATAATCAGGCCAAATCGATCGTTCATGGTGATCGCTCCTTCATCGCTCCGCTCGCTCTGACGGTTTTCGTCTGGGTTACGCTGATGAACGCCCTCGATTTCCTGCCAGTTGACATGTTTTCTGCCTTTTTCCATGCCGTTGGCTGGGATGGCCTGATCAGCCACCATCGTGTGGTGCCGACTGCCGATCTGAACGGCACGATGGGCATCGCCCTCGGCGTGCTGGCGCTAATGTTGTACTACAGCGTCAAGATCAAAGGCGTTGGTGGCTTCATTCACGAATTGTTTGCCGCACCGTTCGGCATCTATCTCGCACCGTTCAACCTGTTGCTCAACATTATCGAATTTGCTGCGAAAACCGTTTCGCTCGCAATGCGACTGTTCGGCAACATGTATGCCGGCGAACTGCTGTTCCTGCTGATTGCATTGCTGGGCTCGACCGCGACCGCGTTCGGTTTCTTCGGCCATGTGCTGGCAGGTACGATCTGGGCGATCTTCCATATCCTGATCGTCGTGTTGCAAGCGTTCATTTTCATGATGCTGACCCTGGTTTATATCGGTCAAGCTCATGAGTCGCATTAAGCTGTTTTGATTTTTCACTTTTGTATTAACTTAACCTAGAAGGAACTGTCATGACCGACCTCTCATTTGTTGCACTGGCTTGTGGTTTGATTATTGGTCTGGGCGCAATCGGCGCTTGTATCGGTATCGCTATCATGGGTGGCAAATATCTTGAGGCTTCCGCACGTCAACCTGAACTGATGAACACGCTGCAGACCAAAATGTTCCTGCTGGCTGGTCTGATCGACGCTGCGTTCCTGATCGGTGTCGGTATCGCCATGTTGTTCGCATTCGCTAACCCGTTCGTTGGCTAATTCGGTTCTCGTTACCGGTTCTTGCGCTGAAACATTGTTTCGGCAGACACGTTAATTTGAGAAGGAAACAACCATGAACCTGAATGCAACCCTGATTGCGCAGTTCGTGGTCTTCTTCATCCTCGCTGGCTTCACGATGAAATTCGTGTGGCCTCCGCTGATGAATGCGCTCGACGAGCGCGCCAAGAAGATCGCGGACGGTTTGGCTGCCGCCGAACGCGGCAAGTCCGATCTGGCCGTCGCCGAGAAGCGTGCCCAGGCTGAACTGGCTTCTGCACAAGAAGCTGGTCAAAAGCGTATCGGCGATGCCGAAAAACGCGGCCAAAGCATCATCGAGGAAGCCAAGAAAACTGCGGCTGAAGAAGCTGCGCGCATCATTGCTGCTGCCAAGGCTGACGCGGAACAACAGGTCACCCAGGCGCGCGAAGCACTGCGCGACCAGGTCGCTACCCTTGCTGTGCAGGGTGCCGAACAGATCCTGAAGCGTGAAGTCAATGCTGCGGCACATGCCGATCTGCTGAACCAATTGAAAGCCGAGCTGTAATCATGGCCGAACTCGCAACGATTGCCCGTCCATACGCTGAAGCATTGTTCCGCGTAGCGAAAGCCGCCAATCTGGCGGCTTGGTCCGATCTGGTTTCCGAAATGGCGCAGGTTGCCGCGAATCCCGATGTTCAGTCGCTGGCTCACAATCCGAAAGTGTCCGACGATCAGATCAGCAGCGTTTTTCTCGCTGCGTTGAAGTCGCCGGTTGGCGCCGAAGCGAAAAACTTCGTCGACATGCTGGCACAGAACGATCGCCTGACATTGCTGCCGGAAATCGCTGAGCAGTTCCATGCATTGAAGAATGCGCAGGAAGGTGCTGCAGATGCAGAAATCACCAGTGCGTTCGAACTGTCGCAAGCGCAGGTAACTGATCTGATCGCATCGCTGGAAAAGAAATTCGGCCGTAAGCTCAATCCGACCGTCACTGTGGACAACACGCTGATCGGTGGCGTGCGCGTCGTTGTCGGCGATGAAGTGCTCGATACCTCGGTGCGCGCCAAGCTGCAACAGATGCATGTTGCGCTGACTGCGTAATCGTCCGTGCCCATAGCCAAGCTAAGAGAAAATTTTAGGAGTTAACATGCAACTCAACCCGTCTGAAATCAGCGAGCTGATCAAGAGCCGGATCCAAGGGCTCGGCGACAACGCTGAGATTCGCAATCAAGGCACGGTGATTTCCGTGTCCGACGGTATCTGCCGCATCCACGGTCTGTCCGAGGTCATGCAAGGCGAGATGCTGGAATTCCCGGGCAACACGTTCGGCCTCGCGCTGAACCTGGAACGTGATTCCGTCGGCGCCGTTATCCTGGGCGAATACGAACACATTTCCGAAGGCGATACCGTCAAGTGCACGGGCCGCATTCTGGAAGTGCCGGTCGGTCCTGAACTGCGCGGCCGTGTGGTCAACGCACTGGGTCAACCGATCGATGGCAAAGGTCCGGTCAACGCCAAGCTGTCCGCACCGATCGAAAAGATTGCACCGGGCGTTATCGCTCGTCAATCCGTCGACCAGCCGATGCAAACCGGTATCAAGGCAATCGATGCGATGGTGCCGATCGGTCGTGGCCAGCGTGAGCTGATCATCGGCGATCGCCAAACGGGTAAAACGGCTGTTGCGATTGATGCGATCATCAATCAAAAAGGCCAGAACATGACGTGTATCTACGTTGCCATCGGTCAGAAGGCATCGTCGATCAAGAACATCGTGCGTTCGCTGGAACAAAACGGCGCGATGGAATACACGATCGTGGTTGCTGCATCGGCTTCGGAATCGGCTGCTATGCAGTTCGTCTCCGCATACTCCGGTTGCGCAATGGGCGAATACTTCCGCGATCGCGGCGAAGACGCACTGATCGTGTACGACGATCTGTCGAAGCAAGCTGTTGCTTACCGTCAGGTTTCGCTGCTGCTGCGCCGTCCGCCGGGCCGTGACGCATTCCCTGGCGACGTGTTCTATCTCCACAGCCGCCTGCTGGAGCGTGCAGCTCGCGTCAACGCCGACTATGTCGAAGCGTTCACCAAGGGCGAAGTCAAGGGCCAGACCGGTTCGCTGACCGCACTGCCGATCATCGAAACGCAAGCCGGCGACGTTTCCGCGTTCGTTCCGACTAACGTGATTTCGATTACCGACGGCCAGATCTTCCTGGAAACCAACCTGTTCAACTCGGGCGTGCGTCCTGCAATCAACGCAGGTATCTCGGTGTCGCGTGTTGGTGGTGCTGCTCAGACCAAGGTCATCAAGGGCCTCTCCGGCGGTATCCGTACCGACTTGGCGCAGTACCGTGAACTGGCAGCGTTTGCACAGTTCGCCTCCGATCTGGATGCGGCAACCCGCAAGCAGCTGGACCGCGGTGCACGTGTGACCGAACTGCTGAAGCAGGCGCAATACTCGCCGCTGTCGATCTCGCTGATGGCTGTTTCGCTGTTCGCCGTCAACAAGGGTTATTTCGACGACATCGAAGTCAAGCGCGTACTGGCATTCGAATCCGGCCTGCACAGCTTCATGAAGTCCAGCCACGCTGCATTGCTGCAGAAGATCGAAGATACGAAGAAGCTCGAGAAGGAAGACGAAGCGGCACTGGCTGCGGCAGTCGAAGACTTCAAGAAAACCTTCTGATTCAACTGGAGCTATAAGGAGTAGCAACTCATGGCTGCAGGCAAAGAGATACGTGGCAAGATCAAGAGCGTAGAAAATACGAAGAAGATCACCAAGGCGATGGAAATGGTCGCGGCATCCAAAATGCGCAAGGCGCAGGAACGGATGTTTGCGGCGCGTCCATACAGCGACAAGATTCGCAACATCACCGCGAATCTGTCGCAGGCTAATCCCGAGTACACGCATCCGTTCCTCGTGAAATCGGATATGTCGAAAACGGTCGGCCTGATCGTCGTGACGACCGACAAGGGTTTGTGTGGCGGTATGAACACCAACTCCTTGCGTAACGTGACCAACAAGCTGCGCGAGCTGGAATCGCAGGG
>DATDLO010000380.1:0-3617 GCA_036519215.1 Oxalicibacterium sp. | reverse complement strand
GAACTGTCGGCTTCGGCGAAGCGGCGAATGATGCGATAGATGTCGGGCCACGGCGTTTCCGGTCCGCCGTAGGCGGCCGGCACGGCGAGTTTCAGCAGGCCGCTGTCGCGCAGCGCCTGGCGTTCTTCCCATGCGGTGCCGCCCTTGCGATCGCGTGCGATGGCAGTAGCCGACAGTGCGGCGGCGGCTGCTTCGACAGTATTGGTCAGCGCGCCGAAATCGCGCGGTGCCAGATGCAGCGGCGCATGCGTGGAGGCGGGCAGCAGTTCGCCCGGATTTGGTAGTTGGCCCATATGGTCGATGTCGATTTACGGTGAATCAGGACGGCAATCAGAACAGCGGTACGGCGGTCGCATTCACCTTCTTCGGCAGCAGGCCCGCAGTGAAGAAGGCATCGGCGATCTTCTGCTGTTCGCTCAGGTGTTGCGGCACGACGGCACGCACGTTGTAGCTGCGGCGCGCATTGGCCTGCTCGATGGTGGCGGCATCCAGTCCCGAGACCGGCGACAGCAGTGCGGCAGCGTCGGCAGGTGCTTGCTTGACCCATTTGCCGGTGACCTTCAGTTCATCGACGATCAGCTTGACGACTTCCGGATGCGCTTTCGCAAATGGCGTCGAAGCGAGGTAATAGCGCTGGTAGTCGGCGAGATTGCGACCGTCGGTCACGATGCGTGCATGCGCCTGGCGCTGTGCGGCGGACAGGAAGGGATCCCAGATCACCCATGCATCGATCGCGCCCTTCTCGAACGCGGCGCGGCCGTCGGCCGGTGCCAGATAGGCTGGCTGTACGTCCTTCAGCGACAGGCCGGCCTGATCGAGTGCGGCCAGCAGCAGGTAATGCGCGCCGGCAGCCTTGGCAAAGCCGATGCGCTTGCCTTTCAGATCGGCGACGGTCTTGATCGGCGAATCCGGTTTGACGAGGATCGCCTGCGCGCCAGGCGACGGCGATTCCTGCGCGATGTAGGTCAGTTGCGCGCCAGCGGCCAGTGCGAACACCGGTACCGTGTCGGCAACGTCGGCAGAGACGTCGACCGCGCCGACATTCAGCGCTTCCAGCAGCGGCAGGCCGCTGGCGAATTCATGCCAGCTGACCTTGACGCCGAGCGGCGCCAGTTTCTTTTCCAGCGTGCCGCGTGTCTTCAGGATGGTGATCAGCGTCGACGATTTCTGATAGCCGATGCGTACGGTATGGGTGGCATCGGACTTGTCCTGCGCTTGCGCAGTGAAGGGCAGGATCGCCAGTGCCGGCAGTAGTGCAAGCAGGGTGACGATGCGGCGTCGAAATATGGAAAGAGGTCGGCGGATATGGTTCACGTGATTCTCCCTGTTATGAGTGAGTGATGAAGAGCGTTGCAACGAACGGAAGGCCGCGTGCGACGTCAACGACGACGATCGATACGGATGCTGCAACCAACATCGAAACGAATATCTGAAAAAAAGGCAGGTTACCGATCAGGCTGCATGAAAGGAACGAATCTCTTCGCCCATGCATCTGCGGTTTTTGCATTAGCCGCTTTGCGCATATGCACATGCGAAAAACGCCGTTTCGGACAATGCGTTGCAATGTTTGCTATCGTGTGCAATGCCATGCCGCAGTACATGACACCATGCCGATGCCAGGAGAAAACACCATGACCACACGCAAGGAGCGCGATACGTTCGGCCAGATCGAGGTCGACAACGATCGTTTGTGGGGCGCGCAGACGCAGCGCTCGCTGATGCACTTCCGTATATCGACCGAGAAGATGCCGCCGGAACTGATTGCGGCGCTGGCCGAGGTCAAGCGCGCTGCGGCGATCGTCAATCGCGATCTAGGGCGATTGAAGGAAGACAAGGCGCAAGCCATTGTCGCTGCCGCCGACGAAGTCATCGCCGGCCGCCATCCGCAGGAATTTCCGCTGGCCGTCTGGCAGACCGGCTCGGGCACGCAGAGCAACATGAACATGAACGAGGTGCTGGCCAATCGCGCCTCGGAACTGCTGGGCGGCGATCGCGGGGAGAAGCGGCTCGTGCATCCGAACGACGACGTCAACATGGGGCAATCGTCGAACGATATCTTTCCGACGGCGATCTATGTCGCAGCCGCCATCGGCGTCGCCGATCATCTGTTGCCGGCCATCGAACACCTTCGTGCGACGCTGCAGTCCAAGTCGGATGAATTTGCCGATATCGTCAAGATCGGCCGCACGCATCTGCAGGATGCGACGCCGCTGACACTGGGCCAGGAGTTCTCCGGTTACGTTGCGCAGCTGGCGCATGCGCAATCCTGCATCGCGATGCTGCAACCGCCGTTGCGTGAACTGGCGGCTGGCGGCACGGCGGTAGGAACGGGCCTGAACACGCATCCGGAATTCGGTGTGCGCATTGCGGCCGAACTGTCACGGCGCACTGGCCTGCCCTTCGTCAGCGCGCCGAACAAGTTCGCATCGCTGGCGGCGCACGATGCATTGGTCGCGATGCACGGTGGTTTGAAGACGCTGGCGGCGGCGATGATGAAAATCGCCAACGACGTGCGCTGGCTGGCATCAGGGCCACGTTCGGGCCTCGGCGAACTCGGCATTCCGGAAAACGAGCCAGGCAGTTCGATCATGCCGGGCAAGGTGAACCCGACGCAGAGCGAAGCGGTGACGATGCTGTGCTGCCAGGTGTTCGGCAACGACGTCGCGCTGAACATCGGCGGCGCATCCGGCAATTTCGAACTGAACGTGTTCAAGCCGCTGCTGGCGCACAACTTCCTGCAGAGCGTGCGCTTGCTGGCGGACGGCATTGCCAGCTTCGACGAGCATTGCGCGCATGGCATCGTCGCGCATCGCGACCGCATCGCCGACCTGATGGCGCGTTCGCTGATGCTGGTGACGGCGCTGGCGCCGCACATCGGCTACGACAAGGCGGCGCAGATTGCCAAGCAGGCGCACAAGGATGGCACCAATCTGCGCGATACCGCGATTGCGCTGGGCATGGTCAGCGGCGAGGACTTCGATCGCTGGGTGCAGCCGAAGGACATGATCCATCCAGGCTGAAGCGTATCGTCGTCAGCGTTTCGAACGACGCTGCCCGTGTGGTGAATGATGTGTGGTTGCAAGCAATCAATGCATCGGTCACGATCGGTATCGATCGTTCCATTAGAATTTTCGGAAGATGTCGTCCCCAAACGACGCAGCAGCCAAATGAAAACGGCTTCCACATTCCAGTGGAAGCCGTTTTTACATCTGTCGGATCGCACCAAGCGATCGTTTCAGAAAAGCTTATTTGCCGGCATTCGCAGCCGAGATGCAACGCGATTTTTCTGCGCCGCTCAGGCTATCGCATTTTTCACGTTGAGCAGCGACGTTTGCATCATGCTTGTCCTGGGCAGCATCCTTGCGTGCTTCGGAGGTGGCGTTTGCAGCCTTGGCATCGGCAATAGCGGATTCCTTGGCAGCCTTGGCTTCCTTCTCGCAGACATCTTTCTGATTGCCTTTCAGATCGTCGCATTTTTCCTGGGCGACTTCATAGTCGGCATCGGCGATATCCTTGCGAGCCTTTTGGCGTGCCTTGTCGGTGCCTTTATAGGCGGCCTCGGCATTTGCTTCCGATTTCACGCGTGCAGCCTTGGCTTCTGCCTGGCAGATATCCTT
>DATDLO010000379.1:0-8025 GCA_036519215.1 Oxalicibacterium sp. | reverse complement strand
CGCGCCCTTGTCGGCGCAGCATTCGCGGCCGTCGTCGCGCTTGTTCATGCAGACGAATACGTGTTGGCGGAAAAAAAGCTTGTCGTCGGTCATTGCGTTGCTCGCTTCATATTGCTTGTTTCGAAGCACTGCTTCAAAGATTGCCTTCAAAGAGCGGCTTCAAAGAGCGAAATGATACACCCGCTGACTTTTCGGCATCGACATTGGCATTGCATGGGTATGTGAAGCAGCGGCGATAACGGCGAGCGTTGCAGTGCCTTTGCGCTTTTCGAGGAACGGCTTCCTTACTTTCGCTTCGTGCGATGCGTCGCGTGCAGCAGGAACCACAGCGCGCCGAACGGCCACAGCAGCGACAGGAATTGCGCCGCGCCGTTGAAGTTGAGGAATTTGCCCTGTACCCAGGTTTCCAGCGTGGCGACGAAATACGGATTCGGCGGCGCGAGATTGACTGCAAGCAGCGCAATGACCAGCAATGCAGCCGCGCAACGCCGTTGCAGCGGCGGACGCAGCCGCGCCAGCATGGTCGACAAGGCGATGCCCAGCAGCAGCCCGCCCATCGCGCCGGCCGTGACCCAGGCAAACGCATTTTGCGGTTTGAACAGCAGCGCCGATGCCAGCGTCTTGACGGCGAGTGCAGCCAGCAGCCACGTGCCCGGCAGCAGCCAGCGCGGCGCCTTGTCACGCAGCATGCAGTGCAGCGCCAGCAGCGCGCCGGCAACCTGGCAGGCAGTGATGACGGTTTCGGCCAGCCAGTATTGTTCCGCCGACAGTTGCACGCCGCTGCGCAGCAGGTCGCCCAGATCGATGGGCACATCCAGCCAGGCCGACAACCATTCGGACAGAATGGGCAGAATCTGGCCGTTACCGAACAGATAGCCTTGCGGATAGATCTGCGCCAGCGGCCACAGCGCCAGGATGATCAGGCCGCGGCTGGCCTCGGCGGTGAACCAGCGATGGCGGATGTGGCGCAGCCGGCTGCGCTCCAGCATCAGATGGCTGCTGCGGCTGCCGATGACGGCGCCGATCAATGCGCCCAGGCTGTTGGTCAGGAAATCGAGATTGGAGGCGACGCGATTGGGCAGGAAGGTCTGCAGCGTTTCCATCGTGCCAGAAACGACGACGCCCAGCAGCAGCGCCAGCAGCATCGCGGCGACATTGCGGATGCGCGGATGCAGCGCATAGACGGCAAGAATGCCGAGCGGAATGTAACCCAGCACATTGATCGTCGCATCGAAGCCGGTCCAGTAACGCGGCATGCCGGCGAACAGATACGCCTGCAGCGGCAGGCCGACGTGCTGCCAGCCGGTAAACGGATACAGGCTGGCATAGACGATCAGGAACAGCCACGCCAGCAGTGCGCCGCGCGACACGATTGAGGCTTCCGGCGCGACGGCCGGAAGCTGGGGCGTCATTTTTTCGGGGGCAGTGCCGCCAGCCATGCGCCGACCTCGCTGATGATGGCGTCGCTGGCAGCGGCCAGCGCGGCTGCGCCGCCCTTGGCATCGGCGGTGGCGGCGGGCCCTGGCTTGACGAAGTTTTTCTGTGCGCGCAGCACGCGGCCGTCAAACAGCGATGCGCGGATCGCGACATGCACGGTACTGCTGCCGGCGCTGGCGAATGTCTGCGAAAAGTCGTCGGCTTCCAGATGGAGTACCGGCAGATTGATTGCGCCATCGGATGCCGACACGACGACACCGCCGGCGCGTGCCAGCGATGCCTTCAGCCGCTGCTCGAACAGCTGTGCCGGCGGCATCGTCCATTTGCTGGCCGAGTAGGGGCGCGGTTGCAGATCGTTTGCGTAGTTCAGCCGATAGAACATCATCTGGCTGTCCATCCATGCCGGCGCGCGGATGTCGGCGATGCTGATTGCCGGCAGCGGCGACGCCGATGCGGTGCCCGTTTTCAGCGGGCCCAGATCGTACAGGTCCATGTCGGCCGGCGGTGTGCCTGCGCATCCGGACAGGAGACCGGCAAGCAAGGTGCCGGCCGCCAGCGCAGCGACAGTGCGGCGGCGGGTAAGAAAGGTCTGCGGTGCAGTAATCATAAAAAGCCTTGAGCGGTGATCAACGATGGACAAGGATGCGCTTACGGCACGGAAGCGTTGAATCCGGCTTCGCCCGGGCCGGGCGGTACTGGCGATGCGCCGAACAGGATGCTTTGCGGCCGCTGGTTGAACGTCTCCAGCGTGCGGTTCAATGCACGCATCGAGGTGCGGGTTTCGCCAAGCAGCGGCACCGCCTGGTATTCGACCATGGCGGCGGCGGAACCGACGTTATCCACCGTGTGATTGAGGCCGGCGAGCGGACCGTCCGGGGAATTCAGATGCGTTGTCAGATCGTTCAGGTTGGCCGTCAGCACGGCCGCATCGTCGGATAGCTTGTTTAGCGAAGCCAGCGTACTATCGGCGCGTTTCGTCAGTGCGGGCAGTTGCTCCAGCGTCGGCTGCAGTTTTTCCGGCACTTCGGCCAGTTTGTTGGCGGCGCGGCTGACGTCGTTGAGAGCAGAGGTCACCGCCTTCAGGTTGGCGTCCGATAACAGATCGTTGGCACGCCTTGCCAGTTCCTCGGTCTGTTTCAGGATCGCCAGGCCGCGCAGTTGCAACGTATCGAGCAGGCCGGGGCGCAGCGATATGCGCGCCGGTTTTTGTTTGGACGTCGGCAGTAGCGTCGGGTCGTGGCCGTTGTCGTCCAGTTGCAGATAGGCGAGGCCGGTCACGCCCTGATAACTGAGCGTGGCGAAGGTCGAATGCGTGATCGGCGTGTCTTTCGTCACGCTGAAGCGGATCAGGATGCGTCCTGGCTTCTGCGGATCGAACAGCACGGCGTCGACGCGGCCGACATCCAGTCCGCGATAGCGCACGCCGGCCTGCGGGTTCAACCCGGGGACCGACAGCGTGGTGGCGATCTCGTACGGTACGCGTTCGACGCGGTCGCGGTTGAACCACATCGCGATCAATACGGCGGCGATCAGCAGCACCAGAGTGAAGATGCCGGCCATCAATGCATGTGCCTTGTTTTCCATATGCGACTCTCTAGGTTTCCCTGTTGTTTCTGCTTGTTTCCTGTTTCGCTATTCGTCCGGTATCGCGTCGATCGCACGCAATCCTCGTTCGCCGCGGAAGAAGGTCTCGATGAACGGATGCCTGAACTCCACGACCTTGTCCGGCTTGCAGTAGGCGATGATGTGCCGGTCGGCCAGCACCGCCACGCGTGACGATAGTGCGAACAGCGTATCCAGATCGTGCGTGACCATCACTACCGTCAGCTTCATCTCGTCATGCAGGTTGCGGATCAGGTTGACGAAGCTGTCGGATGCGTTGGGATCCAGTCCGGCGGTAGGTTCGTCGAGAAACACCAGTTCCGGGTCCAGCGCCAGTGCACGCGCCAAGGCAACGCGCTTGATCATGCCGCCGGACAGGTCGGCCGGCATCTTGCGCGCATGCTCGCAACCGATGCCGGCCATTTGCAGTTTCAGCAGCGCTACATCGCGGATCACCGATTTCGGCAGTGTGCCCAGTTCGCGCAGCGGTTGCGCGACATTGTCGAACACCGTCAGCGCCGAAAACAGCGCACCGTGCTGGAACAGCATGCCCCAGCGGTTGCGCAACTGCTGCAATTGTTCGCTGCCGATGCGATTGATATCCTCGCCGAACACGCGCACGGTGCCTTGTGCCGGTTGCGTCAATCCCAGCATCTGCCGCAGCAGCACCGTTTTGCCGGAACCGGAACCGCCGACCAGCGAGACGATTTCGCCGCGGTTGATTGTCAGGTTCACATCGTCGTGCACGACCGTCTCCCCGAACTGCGTGCGCAGGTGTTCGATCTCGATGATCGGTTCGCGGTTCGCTTCCGGCAGCATTGGATCGCATTCGTTCAAAATCCCACCCCGCTGAAGACGATGGCGAATACGGCGTCGGCCAGGATCACGATGGTGATCGAACTGACCACCGAAATCGTCGTGCCTGCGCCCAGGCTTTCGGTATTCGGTTCGATGCGCAGGCCGAAGTGGCAGGCCACCAGTGCAATCAGGCCGCCGAATACGACGCCCTTGCCGAGCCCGATCCAGTAGTTCGCCAGCGGCACGGCATCCGGCAGTTCGGTCAGGAAGTACTTGAACGTCAGATGCAGTTCCACATTGGCCGCCACCATGCCGCCCAGCAGCGCCATCGCATCGGTCCAGACGACCAGTAGCGGCATCGAGATCGCCAGCGCGATCACGCGCGGCATGATCAGCCGATAGCCGTGCGGCAGACCCATTACCAGCATTGCGTCGAGTTCTTCCGTCACGCGCATCACGCCGAGCTGTGCGGTGATCGCGGAGCCGGAACGGCCGGCCACCAGGATTGCCGCCAGCAGCGGACCCAGTTCGCGGATCACGGCCATGCCGAGAATGTTGACGAGAAAGATGTCGCCGCCGAACTGATGCAGCTGCTGTGCCGACAGGTAAGACAGCACGATACCGATCAAAAATCCCACCAGCGCCGTGATGCCCAGTGCCTGATAGCCGGTGTGGAAGATGCTGGCGGAAATTTCCTTCCACGGTCCGCGCTTCGGTTGCCGGGCGAAGCGGCCGAAGTCCAGCACCAGCTGGCCGATCAATGTGATGAAGCCGGTTACATGATCGAGCAGATTGCACTTGATCCGGCGCAGCGTATCCAGCGAATACCAGTGCGGCTTCGGCAGCTTCTTGATTTGCAGCGTGCCGGTTTCCTCCAGTCGCCGGAAAAAATCTTCGTGTTGCGGCGCCAGCACCAGTTGCGCCGGACGCTGGTGTCCCCAGGCATTCCACAATAGTTGTGCGCCGATGTAATCGAGCGCGTCAACTTGCGAGAGATCCCAGTGCAGCAACTGCGCATCGCGTATCGCACGCAGCGTTTCGTTGACTTTCTGCATTGCGTCGCGATCGGCCAGCGCACGTACTTGCCACGATCCGGCGGCGGTCGCGTTGTCGTTCTGGCGGATGAGCGTAGGCGCGGCGAAATTCGGCATCAGGCAAGTGTAAGGGAGAAACACCGATGTCGCATCATCGGTGTGCGGTGCTTCACACTGGAAGCCGTGTTCCGCTATTGCAATCTGCCGCTACAATGCCGCCATGAATTCTTTCCCTTCCGCGCCGCCTTCCGTCCAGAGACTGGCCGGCCTGTGCGGGCCGGCGGCGTGCGACATCGCATTGGAAGTCGTCGCCGAAACCGGTTCGACGAATGCCGATCTGCTGGCACGCGCGGCGCGACAGGAACTGGCGGGAGCAACATTGTTGTGGGCGTTGCGCCAGACCGCCGGTCGCGGCCGCGCAGGCCGCAGCTGGCATTCGTCGAGCGATGCGACGCTGACCTTTTCGCTGGCGTGGCCGTTTGCGCTGCCGCCGCAGCAGCTTGCCGGCTTGCCGCTGGCAGTGGGCGTCGCGGTTGCGCAGACGCTGGCGGCATCCGGCATCGACGTGCGGCTCAAATGGCCGAACGATATTCTGCGCAACGGCGACAAGCTGGCCGGCATCCTGATCGAAACCGCTGTCGACAAACATCGGCGTGGCACGATCTGGGCCGTCATCGGCGTTGGCATCAATCTCGCGCAATCCGATGCCTTGACTGCGCAGATAGGCCGCGCAGTGGCCGATGCAGCCGAGCTGGGCAGCGATCGCGAACGCCTGATGGCCGATCTTCTGACCGCGCTGACGGAAGTCTTGCCGCGTTTTGCCGAACAGGGATTCGCCGCGTTCGCCGATGCGTGGAACCGGCACGATGCCTACGCCGGCGCGGCGGTGAACATCGTCGACCAGGGACGTGTGCTGCAGCAGGGCACGGCGCGCGGTGTCGATGCCAGCGGCTGCCTGCAACTGGATACCGATCAGGGCCGTGTCGCGATTGCGGCCGGCGACGTTTCATTACGCATCAAGGAGTAAGCGACATGCTGTTGCTGGTAGACGCAGGCAATACGCGCATCAAGTGGGCATTGGTCGATCGTGCGGCAGCGCATCCGGTACCCGGTATATGGCATGCGGCCGGCAGCGTGGCGCGCGCACAGGCTGCCGAACTGGAGAAGATCTGGCAGAACCTGCGCATCGGTCGTGTGCTGCTGTCGAACGTGGCTGGCACCGGCACGCGCGATGAACTGGAGCGCACGGTACGGCATGCGCTGGGCCGCAGGCCGGTAGCGATCGAATGGTTCGCTTCGTCCGCCGAATGCGGCGGCATGCGTAATCTATACCGCAATCCCGCGCAGCTCGGCTGCGATCGTTTCGCGGCGGCGATCGGTGCGCATGCGTTGTTTGCCGACCGGCCGCTGGTGGTGGCCACCTGCGGCACGGCGACGACGATCGATGCCGTCACTGCCGGCGGCGATTTCGTCGGCGGCATGATCCTGCCGGGGCTGGGGCTGATGGCAGCGTCGCTGGCGAAGAACACCGCGCAATTGCCGGAAGTCGCGTTGCAGGCGAGCGCGCTGCAGCCGTTCGCGGATCATACCGATGGCGCCATCGTCAGCGGCTGCATCGCGGCGCAGGCCGGTGCGATCGAGCGCGCGGTTGCTGCGCTGGCGCACATGCATCCGGCGCAGCAGGTCGCTTGCATTCTGGCGGGCGGCGCGGCAGACTTGGTTGCGCCGCACCTGTCGGTCGCGCATGAGCGCGTCGAGAATCTGGTGCTGGTCGGTTTGCAAACGGTAGCGTTGGGACGTTCCTCATCATGTTAAAAATCCTGTTCGGCCTGTTGTTGGCAATCAATGGCGGCCTGCTTGCCTATCAGCAGGGCTGGCTGGCGCCGTTGCAGTCGCCCAGCCGCGAGCCGTCGCGGCTGAAGCAGCAATTGCATCCCGAACAGTTGAAACTGGTGCCGCTGCCCGCAAGCAGATCTGCGGCATCGACGACATCAAGCATGCCTGCTGCAGCCACGCCGGCCGCCGATACGCAGCCTGCTGCGGTTGCGGCTGCGGGCACGTGTGCGGAAATCGGCAATTTCGATGCTGCCGACGCACAGCGTTTCGAAAGCCGCTTGGCCACGCTGTCGCTGGGTGGGCGCGTGACGCGTCGTGCGATTGCCGACAGTGCGCGCCACATCGTCTACATTCCCCCGCTGGGTAGCAAGGAGGCGGCCGAGCGCAAGGCGGCCGAGCTGCGCAAGTTTGGCGTCGAGGATTTCTTCATCATCCAGGACAATTCCGCGCTGCAGTGGGGTATCTCGCTTGGCGTGTTCAAGACGGAAGAGGCGGCAAACAATCAACTGGCGGCGCTGAACAAGAAGGGGGTGCGCAGCGCCCGCGTCGGCGGCGGCAATCGCATCGCTTTCCAGTTGCATGATATCGATGCGGCCACGCGCGGCGCGATCGACAAGATCAGGGCGGACTTTCCGCGCCAGCAATGGCGCGAATGCGCAGGCGGTTCGCCTGCCTGAGCATCGCTGCATTCAGGCGGAGTTTCAGCTGTCTGAGCGCGGCGTGCGTAACGCCTGTTGCCGTGCACGCAGGCAATCGGGGCAGAGGCAGCAACCGGCTTTCCCTGTTTCGTCGCGTAATGCGTTCACGGACGGCATTCGCGGTTGCGCCATGCACCAGCATTCCACAGCGCCATCGTCATATGGGTCGTCTGCTACGCCGCAGGAAAAACTTGCATTGCATAACGGACAGCGGCTCATCGGGGGAAATTCCTTCACGAAAATTGCTGTCAGTACATGTGCTGGTGCCGACGCGTGGGCGGCGGTGTCGCGTGCGCTGTCGGCGGGTAATTCAGGCATCGTCATTTGTGCAACAACGGCGCGAATAATTCGGCATTCGGCAGCATTTCAGGGGATGTGCCGGGAAATTCGCGGGCATTCCCTGTAAAATCGCGGCATTCATTTCCCGAGCACGCCATGACCGAAACGACCCCCGATCTTACTGTAATTTCCCCGCAAGTCCACGCGCAAATCCTGGCCGAGGCGCTGCCGTACATCCGCAAGTTCCACGGCAAGACCATCGTCGTCAAATACGGCTGCAATGCGATGACCGAAGAGCGGTTGAAGCACGGCTTTGCGCGCGACGTGATCCTGCTGAAACT
>DATDLO010000378.1:0-3400 GCA_036519215.1 Oxalicibacterium sp. | reverse complement strand
CAGCGACGAGAAGATTGCGCAACTGGTGCAGGAACATTTCGACCTGCGCCCGAAAGGCATCGTGCAGATGCTGGACCTGCTGCGCCCGATCTACGGCAAGACGGCGGCCTACGGCCACTTCGGCCGCGAAGAGCCGGAATTCAGCTGGGAGCGTACTGACAAAGCCCAAGCGCTGCGCGCAGCGGCTGGCCTGTAAGGAAATGTTCGCGACTGCGAACATTGGGTTTGGGGCGAAACGCATATCCGCGTAGCGGATGTGCGTGTAGACCACAAGGCGGCAGCGCTGCGTGCAGCGGCCGGCTTGTAAAGGCCCGGAGTTCGCAACCGCGGACGGCGGTTCGGGAGGACAGTCTTGTCTGCGTAGCAAATGTGGCGCAGACCCTGCGGCAGTAATCCTGTAAACCTCTGGCCTGTATGACCGGATAGAATCCCTACGGATTCTTCCGGTCTTTTTTTATGGAGTAACGATGCATCCTGTAGGAATTCTGGCCGTTGCAGCGGCGATCGCGGTTGCGCCGCTGGTGGCGCAGGCGGAGCCGGCGACAGCAGCGCGACAGGTGTCCGCCGCGCCGGTTACGCTTGCGACCTGGTGCAAGAAACTGGTCGTGCGCTTGCCGGAAGTGAGCAGCACCGAATGCGAAAACAGCGGCATGTCGGCGACCGGCGCACGATCCCTGCAGGGATTTCCATTGCTGGCACGACATATCGCCGCATCGCCGGATGCCAAGCGCCGGCCGGTGCGTGTGTTGCTGATGGGCGGTATTCATGGCGACGAACTGACTTCTTCCTCCATCGTTTTCAATTGGCTGCAATGGCTGGGCGGGCCGCTGGCCAGCCAGTTCGAATGGCGCGTGATGCCGGTCGTCAACCCGGATGGCCTGCTGGCGCACAATGCCACGCGCGTCAATGCGAACGGCGTCGACCTGAACCGCAATTTCCCGACGCCGGACTGGGAGCACGACGCGCCGCGTTACTGGCAGGTGCGTACGCATCGCGACCCGCGCCGTTTTCCCGGCGCTGCACCGTTGTCCGAGCCGGAAAGCCGCTGGGTCAATGAAGAGATGCTGCGTTTCCGCCCGGACGTGATCATTTCCGTCCACGCCCCGTTCGGCGTTCTCGATTTCGACGGGCCGTCGGAGCCGCCGCGCAAGTTCGGCCGCCTGCTGCTGGATCGGGTCGGCGTGTATCCGGGTTCGCTCGGCAATTACGGCGGTGTGCACAAGAACGTGCCGGTCATTACCATCGAGTTGCCGAACGCCTTGCGCATGCCGACGCGCGCGGAGCAGTGGCGCATCTGGGTCGACATGCTGGTCTGGATGTCGCGCAATGTCGAACGGCGCAACGATCAGATGGCTTACGTGGTGTTTCCACAAGGACAAGATGTCGTTGGACCGGCGCCGGCCGTGTTGTCCGAACAGCCATGACAGTTGCCGCGGCTTGGATTAAAATGCCAATCCGCATCAAGGAGCGTTGCGACAGGTTTCCCGATCTGCCAGGCTTGATGTGTCAATACTCTGCAACCGCGCTCACGTTTTCTTTTTTCTCTAATGAAAGGAGGGCGTGATGAACGCCGCAGTACTTAATTCCACATCCCAGGATTACATCATTGCCGACCTGTCGCTGGCCGACTGGGGCAACAAGGAAATCAAGATCGCCGAAACCGAAATGCCGGGCCTGATGGCGATCCGCGAAGAATTCGCCAAATCGCAGCCGCTGAAAGGTGCACGCATCACCGGTTCGCTGCACATGACGATCCAGACCGCCGTGCTGATCCAGACGCTCGAAGCGCTGGGCGCGAAGGTGCGCTGGGCATCGTGCAACATCTACTCGACGCAGGATCATGCCGCTGCTGCGATCGCCGCCAACGGCACGCCGGTATTCGCCGTCAAGGGCGAGAACCTCGACGAATACTGGGAATACACGCACCGCATTTTCGAATGGACCGATGGTGGCTACTCGAACATGATCCTCGACGACGGCGGCGATGCGACGCTGCTGCTGCATCTGGGCACGCGCGCCGAGAAGGATCTCAGCGTACTGAACAATCCGGATTCGGAAGAAGCGGTCTGCCTGTTCAACTCGATCAAGAAGCATCTGGCTGCCGATCCGGCCTGGTACTCGAAGCGCCTGAAGGAAATCAAGGGCGTGACCGAGGAAACCACGACCGGTGTGCATCGCCTGTATCAAATGCACAAGGAAGGCAAGCTGGCTTTCCCAGCGATCAACGTCAACGATTCCGTCACCAAATCCAAGTTCGACAACCTGTACGGTTGCCGCGAATCGCTGGTCGACGGCATCAAGCGCGCGACCGACGTGATGGTCGCCGGCAAGATCGCCATCGTTGCCGGTTATGGTGACGTCGGCAAGGGTTCGGCACAGGCATTGCGCGCCTTGTCGGCACAGGTGTGGGTCACCGAAATCGATCCGATCTGCGCCTTGCAGGCGGCGATGGAAGGCTATCGCGTCGTGACGATGGATTACGCAGCCGAGCACGGCGACATCTTCGTCACCTGCACCGGCAACTACCATGTGATCACGCACGAACACATGAAGAAGATGAAAGACCAGGCGATCGTCTGTAACATCGGTCACTTCGACAACGAGATCGAAGTTGCCGCGCTGAAGCAGTACACCTGGGACAACATCAAGCCGCAGGTCGACCACATCATCTTCCCTGACGGCAAGCGCATCATCCTGCTGGCCGAAGGCCGTCTGGTCAATCTTGGTTGCGGCACCGGCCATCCGTCTTACGTGATGAGCTCGTCGTTCGCCAACCAGACAATCGCACAGATCGAACTGTTCATGAACACGAACAACTATCCGGTCGGCGTCTACACGCTGCCGAAACATCTGGACGAGAAGGTCGCGCGCCTGCAGCTGAAGAAACTCAATGCGCAACTGAGCACGCTGACCGAAGAGCAGGCAGCCTACATCGGCGTCAAGCAAGACGGTCCGTACAAGCCGGAGCATTATCGCTATTGATGTTTCGGTAAGGCGGTGCGGTACGTGGCTGGCATAGGCGTACCGTACCGCTGCATTTCGGTTTTTCCAACCTATTGAAGGAGAATCGCATGCGCCTGCTACTCATCTGGTTCATCAATGCCGTCGCGCTGTTTGCGCTGCCCTATCTGATGACGTCGATCCGTGTCGACAGCGTCGGTGCCGCGCTGATCGGTGCGCTGGTGCTCGGTTTGATCAACGCATTGATCAGGCCGGTGCTGGTGCTGCTGACCTTGCCGGCCACGTTGCTGACATTGGGCCTGTTCATCTTCGTCATCAACGGCCTGCTCTTCTGGGGGGTGTCGCAGCTCTTCGACGGCTTCCAGGTCGCCGGCTTCTGGTCGGGCGTGCTCGGCGCCATCGTGTTCAGCCTCATCTCCTGGCTCCTGTCCGCCCTCGT
>DATDLO010000377.1:0-6201 GCA_036519215.1 Oxalicibacterium sp. | reverse complement strand
ATGCCAACTTCAAGGAAGTGCAGGTGGCGAAGATGCGTATCGGCCAGCCAGTGACGCTGGAATCCGACGTCTACGGCGGCAAGGTGGAATACCACGGCAAGGTGGTGGGTTTGTCGGCCGGTACCGGTGCGGCGTTTGCGTTGCTGCCGACACAGAACGCCAGCGGCAACTGGATCAAGGTCGTGCAGCGCATCCCGGTGCGTATTGCGCTCGATCCGAAGGAGTTGCAGGAGAAGCCCCTGCGCGTCGGCCTGTCGATGCTGGTGACGGTGGACGTCTCGCATGCGGAAGGTACATCGCTGACGTCGACCGAACCTGTGCGCAGCGAACCGGCATATGAAACCGCCGTGTTCGACAATGTCGGCCGCGAAGCCGAAGCGCGTGTAGCGCAGATCATCGCCGCCAATGTTAACGATGGAGCTGCTGCTGCGAATGCGGCCAGGGCCGTGCCTGCTGCAAAATCGAACGAGACCAACCAAGCTGCACACTGACCATGAGCGCCACACCCAATAAAACCGGCGGCTTGCCGCCGCTTTCCGGCACGCCGCTGGTACTGGGCACGCTGGCGCTGTCGCTGGCGGTGTTCATGAACGTGCTCGATTCGTCGATCGCCAACGTGTCGATCCCGGCGATCTCGGGCGACCTCGGCGTGTCGCCGCAGCAGGGTACGTGGGTCATCACATCGTTTGCGGTGTCGAATGCGATCTCGGTACCGCTGACCGGCTGGCTGACGATGCGTTTTGGCCCGGTGAAGCTGTTCGTGTCGTCGATCATCCTGTTCATCATTGCATCGGCATTGTGCGGACTGGCGCCCAGCATCGGCATCCTGATCGCCGCGCGCGTGTTGCAGGGCGCGGTCGCGGGCCCGATGATCCCGTTGTCGCAGGCCTTGCTGCTGGCTAGTTATCCGCCGGCCAAGAGCGGGATGGCGCTGGCGTTCTGGGGAATGACGACACTGGTTGCGCCGGTCGCCGGGCCGCTGCTTGGCGGCTGGATCTCGGACAACTACACGTGGCCGTGGATCTTCTACATCAACATCCCGATCGGCCTGTTTGCAGCGTGGGCCACGTGGTCGATCTACAAGCACCGCGAAGGCAAGACAGTCAAGCTGCCGATCGACAAGGTCGGCCTCGGCCTGCTGGTGATCTGGGTCGGTTCGCTGCAGGTCATGCTCGATAAAGGCAAGGAACTCGACTGGTTCAACTCCGGCATCGTGGTCGCGCTGGCGGTGATCGCTGTCGTTGCCTTCATCTATTTCGTGATCTGGGAACTGGGCGAGAAGCATCCGGTGGTCGATCTGTCGCTGTTCGCCGGTCGTAATTTCAGCGGCGGTGTGGTGGCGATTTCGGTCGGCTACGGCCTGTTCTTCGGCAGTCTCGTGATCCTGCCGTTGTGGCTGCAGACACAGCTTGGCTACACGGCGACCGAAGCAGGCAAGGTGATGGCGCCGGTCGGCGTTCTTGCGATCATCATGTCGCCCATCGTCGGCAAGATGCTGCCGAAGGTCGATGCACGCATCGTCGCGACGATGGCCTTCCTGATCTTCGCAGTGGTGTTCTTCATGCGTGCGCAGTTCAACGAGAACGTCGATTTCTACACGCTGATGGTGCCGACCGTGATCCAGGGTGCGGCGATGGCGATGTTTTTCATTCCGTTGACGTCCATTATCCTGTCCGGCCAATCGCCAGAGAAGATTCCGGCAGCGGCCGGCCTGTCGAACTTTGTGCGCATCATGTTCGGCGGTATGGGTACGTCGATCATCTCGACGATGTGGGACGACCGCTCGATCCTGCACCATGCACAACTGGCCGAATACACGGGTTCGCACAATCTTGCGTTCACGCAGGCGGTCAACGGCCTGATGGCGCGCGGCATGTCGCAACAGGAAGCCTGGGCTGTGGTGGAGCGAACGATGACGGTGCAGGCCAGCACATTGGGGGCGACCGATATATTCTGGATTTCGGGAATCCTGTTCGTGGTGCTGATCGGTTTTGTCTGGCTGACCAAGCCGAGCAAGTCGGCTGCGCCGGTCGATGCGGGAGGCGCGCACTGATGGTGGTTGAAAAAAACGCGACGTCGCTCGCGCTGTTCTGCAAGGTTGTCGACAACTATGGCGATATCGGTATCTGCTGGCGCCTCGCGCGGCAACTGCATGCGGAGCATGGCATCGCCGTCACGCTGTGGGTGGACGATCTGCGCAGCTTCCGGCGGATCTGTCCTGATGTCGTGGTAGACACGGATGCTCAGCAGATCGCGGGCGTGACGGTGCGCCACTGGCGCGACCAGCAGGGCGCGTTTGCGCCGGACGACGTGGCCGATATCGTCATCGAATTTTTCGCCTGCGATATTCCGCCTGGCTATATCGAGGCCATGGCGCAATGCACGCCGCGTCCGGTCTGGCTGAATCTGGAAGGGCTGACGGCGGAGGAGTGGGTCGAAGGCTGCCATCGCCTGCCGTCCATGCATCCGCGCCTGTCGCTGACCAAGCATTTCTTTTTTCCCGGCTTCACGGACAAGACGGGCGGCCTGTTGCACGAAGCGCATTTGGAAGAACAACGCCGTCGTTTACAGTCGGATACCGCCGCCGTGCAGGCGTTTCTTGCACGATTCGGTGTGACGCAGCAGGAAGCACATGCATTGAAAGTTTCGCTGTTCTGCTACCCGCATGCGCCGGTCGCGGCGCTGTTCGATGCGTGGCAGAACGGCAATATGCCAGTCACCTGCCTGGTGCCGGAAGGTGTGGCGGCCGATGCAGTGCGTGAATTTCTCGGCATGGACGCCAAGCCGGGAGCCGTGCACACGCGCAATGCGTTGACCGTGCGCGTGCTGCCTTTCGTTTCGCAACAGGATTACGATCGCCTGCTGTGGGCTTGCGACCTGAACTTCGTGCGCGGCGAGGATTCCTTCGTGCGTGCGCAATGGGCCGGCCGGCCGTTCGTCTGGCACATCTATCCGCAGGACGAAAACCTGCATCACAAGAAGCTGCGTGCCTTCCTGCAGCGTTATGCGGCCGGCATCGACGATCTTTCCGCATTGTGGCTGCACTGGAATGGCGCCGCTGTCGAGCCGGCCGATTGGCCGCGACTGTGGTCGAATTTTCAAGGCACAATGCCGGAAATGGCGAAACGGTCGGAGGACTGGCTGCAGCAGGTGCTGGCAAACGGCGATCTGGCGACGAACCTGTTGAAATTTGCCGACGTGTTACGCTCGGAGCCGGGCAAAAACAAGGTATAATGCGCGGTTAATTTACGTCCGGTCAGACGTCGGGCTGATGGCGCCGTCGCAGGCCTGTCATCTGGCCATGCAGCGGCAGATGATCTTCATGCAACCCCATTTTTACGATCACTTTCTATGAAATTCGCAAAAGAAGTCCGCGTTGGCAACATCATCATGGTGGAAGGCAAGCCGTTTATCGTGCTGCGTTCCGACGTCAACGGCTCCAGCCGTACCGGTTTCACCTACAAGTGGAAGATGAAGAATCTTCTGACCAGCGCGCCGCTGGAAAACGTGTTCCGCGGCGACGACAAGTTCGACGTCGTCGTGCTCGACAAGAAGCCGGTGACTTATTCATACTTTGCCGATCCGCTGTACGTCTTCATGGATGAAGAGTACAACCAGTACGAAATCGAAGAGGAAAACCTCGGCGATGCGCTGAACTACCTGAAAGACGGCATGGAATGCGAAGCCGTGTTCTATGACGGCAAGGCGATCTCGGTCGAACTGCCGACCATCATCGCGCGCCAGATTATCTATTCGGAACCGGCCGTCAAGGGCAACACTTCGGGCAACGTGCTGAAGGAAGCCAAGATCGAGAACGCCATCGAAGGCAAGCAGCACATCGTCCAGGTGCCGCTGTTCGTCGATCAGGGCGACGTCATCGAGATCGATACGCGCACCAACGAATACAAGAAAGTGGTACGCGACTAAGTATCATCGGCCGCAACAAAAAACGCTGCTCTTTAGCAGCGTTTTTTTATGTCGAAATTTGTCGTGTATTTGCGAATGCGTAATGCAAGGCAGCTCAGCGCGCATTCTCGATATGCGCAATACGTTCATCGGTCGGCGGATGCGAGGACAGGTAAGACGATATTTCGTCGCCGTTGCCGGCCGCTTTCCGGAGTTTCTCGAAACCGCCGGCCAGTTGCGTCAGCGGAATCCCGTTCTTCTTCATCATCGCGATCGCGTAGTCGTCCGCTTCGCGTTCCGCATCGCGCGAATATTTCATGTCCAGCAGTAGCGTCGGAATGTTGGCGACGATGGCCGATGCATCGCCGAAGATGGCGGTGGCCGCCGCACCGATGGCCGAACTCTGCACCACGCGGCGCATCAGGTGACGCTCGTGCAGATGTCCCAGTTCGTGTGCGAGGATGCCGGCGATCTGCTCGTCGTTATCCATCAACGCCACCAGTTCATCGGTCAGCACGATTTCGCCGGACGGTAAGGCGAAGGCGTTCGGCCCGATGCGGCTTTTGCGGAAGACGATCGTGTAATCCGGGGCATCGGCCTGTGGCGCAGTCAGCGATTTGAAATGCGCGACGATGGCAGCCTGGCGTGCCGGCGGCAGTTTGCTCGGCGCCAGCAACCGGCGATCGAGAAAACCCAGCATGCCGCGACTGATCGTCTGTTCCGTGCTGGCCGGCAGCATCCTGGCAATGACTTCGGCAGCCAGCGGCAGGCCGTACAGATAGGCCAGGGCCAGCACGATGGCCGTGGCGGCGAAAGCGGCCAATGCGCCGCGCCAGCTTTGCTGCATGCGTACCACGGCGGAATCGCGATGACCGGTGGTAGCCAGCAACGTGTCGAAGGCTTGCGTGTCCCGGATTTCCAGATAGGCGTCGTCCGGAAAAGTTACCTTGCGCGGTCCGTGATGCACGCGTTCGGAAACATGCAGTTCATCGATAGCGCAGCTGCGTTGCGCATCGCCGTCGATGATCGCGATGCCGTCTTCGACGGACAGCGTCACGCGATGCGCACGCGACGTCCTGCCGTCGAAGTAAAGTGCCGGGATTGCGGTTGCCACACTTATTCCATCGTTACAGCGAAAGATCGAAATCGAGCAGGTCGGCCATGCCTTCGCCGGTGGCGGAAACCTGCTCCTGTTCGGCGGCGATGAAATGGTCGAGACTGCCGTCGGGCAGCAGCGTCATCGATTCGACGCGGTATTTCATCGCGCGGATCGTCGCGAACGGCAGGAACAGGCCGAGCGTGCAAATGATGCCGATGATGTTGGTGACCGCAATGAACGCCATGCGCGTCCATTTCATTTCGCTGGTGAAGCGATGCAGGCCGAGCCGGGTGTGGTTCCATATCAGGTTCTGGATCAGCGTGGCAAAGATCGGAATGAGGATGAACATCCATGCATACAGCGCCAGCAGGAAAGTGAAGATGGTGACGGTGCCTGCGCCCGATGCGGATTCGTGATCGAGTCCGCCGGCGATTGAGGCAAACAGCGCACCGCCTAATGTCAGGGAAATGGCCACGATGCCTGCCAGCCAGATCGCGAACACGATCAGGTAGGCGATATAGAAGCGGCCGACCGTGCCGTCGAACGAGAAATGCGTGGCGCCGAAGCGGCTTTGCTCATGCTGGTATTTTTTCATGCGCTGATGCGCAAAAGGAGCGGCGAGATAAATCGTGATCATCGCCAGCGCCGGCCACAGCAGGAAGGCGGTATAGATGCCTTTTGCTTCGCCGCGAAAGCCGAAACGGATGCCGCGGTAGCTGGTGTTGTACAGCTTGAATTGCAGGCTGCGCCAGATCAGCCACGGCGCGACGACCAGCAATGCCGCTATCGTCAGCAGGCCGACCAGATCGGAAATCTCGAAAGCGATGTTGTAAAGCACGATCAGGACGAAGGCGACGATGCGCCCCTTCAGGATGGCGACTGCATTGCCGTGGTATTCGAAGCTGCTGCCGGCGACCTGCGTGCTACCGTAGAAATAGCGGGTGCGGCGCACCTTGGCCCACGCGGAGTAGATGCCCAGTGTCACGATGGACAGCAGCAGATTGACGATCCAGATGCGGAAATATTCGCTGCCAGTGCCGCTGAACGTGAAACGCTGCGGTTCGTCGGAAAAGGGGGATGCGGGTACGGCAGAAGCGGACGGTTCGATCATGCGAGCTCCCTGAGAATTATTCTTGTTTTGATGCCCGCGCAGCATTACCTGCCGGTAATCACTTGTCAAGCCACAAGCATGGGAT
>DATDLO010000376.1:0-5526 GCA_036519215.1 Oxalicibacterium sp. | reverse complement strand
GTACACTGGCATTCCGGCGCACGGCTTCGTTGCGCGCCAGTTGCAAACCGTTCAGGATGGATTCTGCTGCCGTGCGCGTCTGGGAGTTCTGAATCCACAGGCCGAACGAAGGCATGCCGACCGCAAGCAACAGGGAAAGGACGGCGATGCCAATGATCAGTTCGATCAGACTCACGCCATGTTGATGTCGCCTGATTAGCATCCACCACCCTTTTTGGTTACCCAGCAATTCACGGGGCTAGAAGTGGAGGCGGTTCCCCATTTTTCCGGGAGTTTCGTTGTTTGGCGGAGCCCATTCTCGTCTATCGTATAGACGAAATCGCCCATCCCGTTTGCCGAGGCTCCCGTAGCGGTGATTGTGTAGCCCTGCCCTCCTTCATCAGGAGCACACGCAAACGTGAAATCTTTCTCGGCCGGATCCTTTATGCCACCGCATTTGCCATCATCTTCGTAAGTTCTGTTGTCCTGGTAATACTGCTCCAACTGAATGCGCATGCTGGCCAACCCATTGGTCGCCTCCGGTATCTTCCCTCGCGTGACATAATCGGTATAGGCTGGCAGAGCGACAGACGCCAGAATCGAAATGATCACGACGGTAATCATGACTTCGATCAGCGTAAATCCGCGGGTGTGCCGGATGACAGAATATGGCTTTGCTTGCATGGAATCCCCCTTTTCCCGGAAATGTAAAATCAACCCGGCAGTCATGCCATCGTTATCCGACAAACGGCATCTTTTCTTTTCTGAGCGGCACATGGTCTGTCTTCGACCCATTCAGCGCAAACCATGAGCGAGCATTTACTTACCAGCCATACCGAATCGGTTGGCGTCGTGACCTTGAATCGCGCACAGGCCTTGAACGCGCTTTCATTGGAAATGATCCGCGGCTTGAGCGCCGCCCTTTCCGCTTGGTCGCATGACTCTCACATCCAGGCCGTCCTGATCGAGAGTGTTAGTCCAAAAGCTTTCTGCGCCGGTGGCGACTTGCGCTTCTTTTACGAGATTTTCTGCGAAGCCGGGATGACGAACAGCCCCTTGCTTGAGGCCTTTTTCACCGAAGAATACAAGCTCAATCACCTGATTCACCACTATCCCAAACCCTACATTGCCCTGCTGGACGGGTTGGTCATGGGTGGCGGCATGGGAATAGCACAGAGCAGCTCTCCGCTACGCCTGCGCATCGTGACGGAACAAACGCGCATGGCGATGCCGGAAGTGAATATCGGTTTGTTTCCGGATGTCGGCGGCAGCTACTTCCTATCGCGCATGCCGGGAGAAATCGGCACGTGGCTAGCTCTCACAGGGGAAACGATTGGTGCAGCTGACGCATTGCATACGGGGCTGGCCGATATCTTCCTTCCATCCGATACGCTGCCGGCACTTCGCGACATGCTGCAAGCCTGTAATGCCGACCATATTCATTTGACAAAGCAGTTTTGCGCGCCGTTGGCGGAAAAGGTGGATGCGAGCTCCGGCACACTTTCCCGGCATCGCCAGCTGATCGACAAACACTTTTCTTTGAATAGAGTGCAGGACATCATGCATTCGTTAGCCGAAGATCCCGATCCGTTCGCACAGCACACTGCAGAAACTATGCGCCGGCGCGCGCCGTTGTTGTTATGCGTGACGCTCGAACAACTGCGTCGCGGCCGTACGATGACGCTTGCCGAATGCCTGCGCATGGAACGCACGATGATGCATCACTGTTTCGCGCATCCGGATGCAATGGAAGGAATACGTGCTGCCATCATCGACAAGGACAACCGGCCGCAATGGCAACCCGCTACCATCGAAGAAGTATCGGAAGACATGGTACAGCGCTTCTTTGCGCCGGCGTGGCCGGACGAGGCCCACCCGCTGCGCGGACTGGCCTGATCGCATTTACATTTCGTCGATCAGGAACAGGCGCTTGTGCTCTCGGATCGCGTAACGATCCGTCATTCCGGCAATGTAGTCGGCAATCTCGCGCGCCTGCGCCGACACGCCTGCCGAAGATTCCGTCAATGGAAGCTGGTAATCCGGCGGCAGCAGATTCGGCTCGCGCATGAAGGCATCGAACAGTTCGGTGACGATGCGACGCGCCTTGCTGGTCATGCGGTTCACCTGGTAATGCCGATAAAGATTCTCGCGCAGGAAGCGTTTCAGTAGCGCTGCTTCCGATTGCATCGAATCGGAAAACGCGATCAACGGCGGTGCATTGCGAACGTCATCAACGCTTTGCACATTCGCATCCCGGATGCGTTGCTGCGAAGTGTGGATCAGGTCCACGATCAACGCATTGATCATGCGGCGTATCGTTTCGTTGATGGCGCGACGCCCTGTAATGCCGGGATAGGTTTGCTCGACTTCATTTCGATGTTGCGCATAGAAATCGATTTCGTCCAGCTGTTGCGTTGTCAGCAGGCCGGAGCGCAAACCGTCATCGATATCGTGGTTGTTGTAGGCAATCTCGTCGGCGAAATTCGCCAGTTGCGCTTCCAGTGAGGGTTGTTTCTTTTCGATGAAGCGGCGCCCGATCTCGCCGAGTTTCTTCGCATTATTCAGCGAGCAATGCTTGAGTATGCCCTCGCGCGTCTCCAATGTGAGATTCAATCCGTCGAACGCACCGTAACGCTGCTCCAGTTGATCGACCACGCGCAGGCTTTGCAGATTGTGTTCGAAGCCGCCGTATTCGTTCATGCAGGCGTTCAGCGCATCCTGCCCCGCATGGCCGAACGGCGTATGGCCGAGATCGTGCGCCAGTGAAATCGCTTCGACCAGATCCTCGTTCAATCTCAGATTGCGGGCAATCGAGCGGGCGATCTGCGCCACCTCGATGCTGTGCGTCAGCCGCGTACGAAACAGGTCGCCTTCATGATTGACGAATACCTGCGTCTTGTATTCAAGACGACGAAAGGCGGTAGAGTGAATGATGCGATCGCGGTCACGCTGGAATTCGGTGCGCGACGATGGCGCTTCTTCGACGAAGCGACGGCCCGCCGATGCCTCGGAACGAGCCGCATAGGAAGCGAGATGGATTTCGATATCCATCAAGTCGCGTCAGGCCTTGGTGCAGGCTGCCAGCGTCTGCTGCAGCACATCCTGCGGCACCGGCATGACGACGGTCTTGCCGAGCGGCTTGAGCAGGATGAACTTGATCTGACCGCCTTCGTTCTTCTTGTCGACTTCCATCAGTTCGATCCAGCGCTCACCCAGGTCAGGCGCAACCGTCGGCAGCCCGGCGGCCTTGACGACGGCGGTAATGCGCTCTTTCGTGCTCTCGTCGATGAAACCCAGCCGGTGCGACAAATCCGCCGCCATCACCATACCGCAGCCAACTGCTTCGCCATGCAACCAGACGCCATAACCCATGCCAGCCTCGATTGCATGACCAAAGGTGTGGCCGAAATTGAGGATCGCGCGCAAACCGCCTTCGCGTTCATCCTGACGCACGACATCCGATTTGATCTCGCACGAACGCTTGATCGCGTAACCCAGCGCCCCCGCATCCTTTTTCACCAGCTTGTCGATATTGGCTTCGATCCAGTCGAAGAAAGGCGGATCGATGATCGCGCCGTGCTTGATGACTTCCGACAGACCGGCGCTCAGTTCACGTGCAGGCAACGTATTCAGTGTGGATGTATCGGCCACCACTGCCTGCGGCTGATAGAACGCACCGATCATGTTCTTGCCGAGCGGATGGTTGATGCCGGTCTTGCCGCCGACCGACGAATCGACTTGCGACAGCAGCGTGGTCGGCACCTGCACGAAAGGCACGCCGCGCATGTAAGCGGCGGCCGCGAAACCGGTGAGGTCACCAATGACGCCGCCGCCGAGCGCGACCAGTGTCGTCTTGCGATCGCATTTTTCGGCGAGCAGCACGTCGAACACCTTCATCAGACTGGCCCAGTTCTTTTCTTCTTCTCCGTCCGGCAGCACGATCGGCACAACCTGTTTGCCGGCAGCCGTCAGCGCTGCAGTGATCTGCTGCAGGTACAGGGGAGCAACCACCGTATTGGTCACGATGGCGACACGTTTTCCGGGAATCTTGCCAGCGATCACCGTCTTGTCGTCGAGCAAGCCCTGCCCGATCGTGATCGGATAGCTGCGATCGCCCAGATCGACGTTCAGGGTCTGGGAAGTGGAGAGCGGTGGCGTCATGGCTTGCCTTGGTGATGAGAGGTGTTCGCAATCCTGTCCGCCCTGGCCGAATTCCGGCCCCAGTTGCGACAGGATCGATTGCATCAGGAATTGTACGTTAGGACGACCGGTATCGATGACGAAGTCGGCAACTTCGTTATAGAGCGGCTCGCGGATGCGCGTAAGGTCTTCCAGCGTCTTGCGCGGATCGGCGTTCTGCAGGAGGGGGCGATTGCGGTCGTGGCTGGTACGCTGCAGCAGGCTGTTGACGCTGGCGCGCAGGTAGATGACGGTACCGCGCTCCTTCAGGTAGGCCCGGCTTTGCGGATTCAACACTGCGCCGCCGCCGGTTGCCAGCACGATGTCCTGCTGGCTGGTCAGGTCGCGGATGACTTCCGCCTCGCGTTGACGAAAACTGGCCTCGCCTTCGATTTCGAAGATCAATGGAATCGAGGCACCGGTGCGTGCCTCGATTTCGTGATCGGAGTCGACGAAACGCTTGTTCAGTTTTTTGGCCAGCGCCTTGCCGACCGTCGTTTTGCCGGCCCCCATGAGGCCGACCAGAAAAATATTACCGCTCACTGCCTGTACTTTCTCAGGTGCGGCAGCCGAGATGGTGCCGCCTACACCCGGCATCCTACCTGATTGCAACCTCGTCGTTCAAAACACGCGGGGTCAGGAAGATCAGCAGTTCCGTTTTTTCGTTGACCTTACCGGTCGTCTTGAACAAGTTGCCGAACAGCGGAATGTCGCCGAAGAAAGGCACCTTGCTGATATTCGAGCGATCGGTCTGCGTGTAAATACCGCCGATGACGACCGTGCCGCCGTTATCGATCAGCACCTGCGTCTTGATGTGCTTGGTATCGATCGCGAAGCCGGCACGCGTTTCTGCGCCAACGCTATCCTTGTTGACGTCCACATCCAGAATGACATTGCCGTCCGGCGTGATCTGCGGCGTCACTTCCAGCTTCAGGTTGGCCTTGCGGAACGAAATGCTGGTTGCACCGCTGCTGGTCGCCTCCTGATACGGCAATTCCGTACCTTGTTCGATCAGCGCCTTCAACTGGTCTGCCGTGATGACACGCGGGCTGGAAATCACCTTGCCCTTGCCGTCGGCTTCCAGTGCGGACAATTCGAGGCCGATGAAACGCGTCATCGCCGAATTGAACAGCGTGAGTGCCACTGTACCTGCCGGATTCGAATTGATCGGTGCCGCAGGCAGGTTGACTGAATTACCGCCCAGCGTCGGTGGTGTCAGCCCGGTTGTCGTACCGGAGGATGTGGCGGTCTGATTCCCGCCAAACTGGTAGTTCCCCTGGTTCGACACACCGAACGACAGTTTCGCGCCGAGATTGCGGCTGAACGTATCGCTCGCCTCCACGATGCGTGCTTCGATCATCACCTGAC
>DATDLO010000375.1:0-2842 GCA_036519215.1 Oxalicibacterium sp. | reverse complement strand
CTCGCACGCGATCGGCGTGACGGTGGAAGCCGAACTGGGCGTGCTCGGTTCGCTGGAAACGATGAAGGGCGACAAGGAAGACGGCCATGGTGCCGAAGGCACGATGACGCGTGAGCAACTGCTGACCGACGTCGAGCAGGCTGCCGACTTCGTCAAACGCACGCAATGCGACGCGCTGGCGATCGCGATCGGCACTTCGCACGGTGCCTACAAGTTCACCAAGAAGCCGACCGGCGACATCCTCGCCATTGACCGCATCCGCGAAATCCATCAACGCATTCCGAATACGCATCTGGTGATGCACGGTTCATCGTCGGTGCCGCAGGAACTACTGGCCGAGATCCGCGAATTCGGCGGCGACATGAAAGAAACTTACGGCGTGCCGGTCGAGGAAATCCAGGAAGGCATCAAGAACGGTGTGCGCAAGATCAACATCGATACCGATATCCGTCTGGCGATGACCGGCGCGATCCGCCGCTACCTGATGGAAAATCCGTCCAAGTTCGATCCGCGCGATTACCTGAAGCCGGCGCGCGAAGCCGCCAAGCTGGTTTGCAAGGCGCGCTTCCTGGCATTCGGCTGCGAAGGCCAGGCTGCGAAGATCAAGCCGATGCCTTTGGATAAAATGGCGGAACGCTACAAGAAGGGCGAGCTGGCGCAGATCGTCCAGTAAGCAAAAAACGACGACGGCACTTGCCGATCATCAGCATCTGAAGCACCATCGGCGATCTACGGATCGCCGTTGATATTTATGGAAATGCCATGACCAGTCTGTACCAATCCACGATTACTTCCCTTCCGTTGCTCGGCCGCGGCAAGGTGCGCGACAACTACGCCGTCGGCGACGACAAGCTGCTGATCGTGACGACCGATCGCCTGTCGGCCTTCGACGTCATCATGAACGAGCCGATTCCCGGCAAGGGCGAAGTGCTGAACGGCATGTCGGATTTCTGGTTCGAGAAGCTGAAGGGCATCGTGCCGACGCACCTGACCGGTATCGCGCCGGAAAGCGTCGTTGCACCGAACGAGGTGGAACAGGTCAAGGGCCGTGCAGTCGTGGCGAAACGCCTGCAACCGATTCTGGTGGAAGCCGTTGTGCGCGGCTACCTGATCGGTTCAGGCTGGGCCGACTATAAACAAACCGGTGCCATCTGCGGCGTGCAACTGCCTGCCGGCCTGAAACAGGCCGAGAAGCTGCCGGAGCCGATCTTCACGCCGGCTGCGAAAGCGGAACTGGGCGAGCACGACGAGAACATCACCTTCGCCGACATGGAGCAGCGCATCGGCAAGGAACTGGCTGCGAAAATCCGCGACGTCAGCATCAAGCTGTACAAGACGGCGGCCGATTATGCGGCGACCAAGGGCATCATCATCGCCGATACGAAATTCGAATTCGGTCTCGACCAGGACGGCACGCTGCACCTGATGGATGAAGTGCTGACCGCCGATTCGTCGCGCTTCTGGCCGGCCGATTCGTACGCGACCGGCATTTCGCCGCCGTCGTTCGACAAGCAGTTCGTGCGCGACTATCTGGAAACGCTGACCGAATGGAAGAAAACCGCGCCGGCGCCGGCATTGCCGCCGGAGGTGATCCAGAAGACCGCCGAGAAATACCGCGAGGCGCTGCAGCGCCTGACCGCTGCATAAAAAGGGAAGGGAAAGATCATGGCAGAAGCGAACAAGCCGCTGGTCGGCGTCGTGATGGGATCGTCGTCCGACTGGGATGTGATGCAACATGCGGTCGCAATCCTGAAGGAATTCGACGTGCCGCATGAGGCGCAGGTGATTTCTGCGCACCGCATGCCGGACCAGATGTTCGCCTACGCGGAAGCGGCGCGCTCGCGCGGCCTGCGCGCGATCATCGCCGGCGCTGGCGGCGCTGCGCATCTGCCGGGCATGATCGCTGCCAAGACCATCGTGCCGGTGCTCGGCGTACCGGTGCCGTCCAAATACTTGCGTGGCGAAGATTCGCTGCTGTCCATCGTGCAGATGCCGAAGGGCATTCCGGTTTCCACTTTCGCCATCGGCGAGGCCGGCGCGGCGAACGCAGCACTGACCGCTGTCGCATTGCTGGCCGCCAATGACGTGCAACTGGCCGAGAAGCTCGAAGCATTCCGCGCCAAGCAGACGCAAACCGCAGTAGAAATGAAGTTGCCTGTATGACTAAAAAAGAAATGAATGCATTGAATCCTTCCGCCGCCGGCACCTGGCTGGGCGTGATGGGCGGCGGCCAGCTCGGCCGCATGTTCGCGCACGCAGCGCAGCAGATGGGATTCAAGGTCGCCGTGCTGGAGCCATCCATCGATTGCCCGGCCGGCCATGCTGCCGATTACCTGCATTGCGCCGACTACACCGATGCCGATGCATTGAACAAGATGGCGGAGCAGTGCGCTGCCGTTACCACCGAATTCGAGAACGTGTCGGCGCGCAGCCTCGCTCTGCTGGCGGAAAACACCTTTGTCGCGCCGTCAGCCGATTGCGTATCGATCGCGCAGGACCGCATGGCAGAGAAGCGTTTCTTCATCGATTGTGCGGCAAAGTCGGGCGTGTTTCCTGCGCCGCACAAGGAAATCAAGTCCGATGCCGATATCGATTCCGTGCCTGATGATTTGTTGCCGGGCATTCTGAAGACGGTGCGCATGGGTTACGACGGCAAGGGCCAGGTGCGCGTGAAGACGCGCGACGAACTGCGCCAGGCCTATGCCGACATGGAAGGTGCGCACTGCGTGCTGGAGAAGATGCTGCCGCTGGCGTATGAAATTTCCGTGCTGTCTGCGCGTGGCGCGGACGGCCAGTCGGTCGTCTATCCGATCGCGGAGAACGTGCACCGCGACGGCATCCT
>DATDLO010000374.1:0-7562 GCA_036519215.1 Oxalicibacterium sp. | reverse complement strand
GAATTGCGCGATCTGGTCGCCACTCCTGTCGGCCGGATTCAGCGGCGTCCATACCGGGCCCGGCGCCACCGCGTTGACGCGAATGCCCTGGTCAAGCACATTGGCCGCCAGCGACTTCGTGAAGGCATGGATCGCACCCTTAGTCGCCGAATAGTCGAGCAGCTTCTTGCTGCCGGCAATACCGGTGACCGAACCGGTATTGATGATGGCGGAGCCGCGTTTAAGGTGCGGCAGCACGGCCCTGGCCATATGAAAATAGCCGTAGATATTGGTCTTCATCGTTTCGTCGAAGCGCTCGTCCGTCAAATCGAGCAACGAATCCGCATGCTCCTGGAAAGCGGCGTTGTTGACGAGAATGTCGAGCTTGCCGAAAGTCTTGGCGGTCTTCTTCACCGCCTTTTCGCAGAAAGCCGGATCCTTGACATCGCCTGGCAGCAGCAGGCATTGCCGGCCTTCGGCTTCGACATGGCGCTTCGTTTCCTTCGCATCGCGATGCTCGTCCAGATAGACGATCGCCACATCCGCGCCTTCCCGCGCGAACAGGATCGCCACCGCACGGCCAATGCCGGAGTCGCCGCCGGTGACGATCGCTTTCATGCCTTTGAGTTTGCCGCTGCCCTTGTAGGCTGCTGCCATGAACTGCGGCTGCTGCGGCAGCTCGGCTTCCAGCCCCGGCTTGGCGAGATGTTTGCCTGCCAGCGGCGGCGCAGGCTGCCGTTTCACGCCGGTCTGCACGGCGGGCTTCGCGCTTTTTGCAGTTTTCTTCGATGCTTCTTTTTTCGCTACGGCCTTTTTCGACGCAGCCTTGCGTACGTCTTTTTCATCCTGTTGACGCTGTATGCGGCGCTGCTTCGCAGCCACCGGGCTTGACGCTTCGTTCGTTGCGCGTGTTCTCGTCGTCCTCGTTGCGGCCATGTCGCTCTCCTTTCGGTTATCGATCAAAGCCGTATGACGCGAGGAAGCTGCCGCCGTTCCCGGCTGCAGCGTATAGGTGAATCCGAACAGAAGAAAATGTCAGCGGCAGTCAGCGGAACTGCCGCAAGGATGTCAGTGCTTCTGTCGCGCAATCAACATCGCGCGCAAATCGTCGAAGACCAGAGGACAACTGATGAAATAACCCTGGCCTTCATCGCAGCCGTTCTGTTTCAGGAAGGCAAGGTGCTCGGCCTTCTCGATGCCCTCGGCGATGACCTTGATCTTCAGGCCGCGCGCCAATGCGATGATGGTTTGCGCGATGATGGCGTCGTCCGGATCGGTATCGCAGTTGAAGATGAAGGACTGGTCGATCTTCAGGCGATCGATGGGGAAGCGCTTCAGGTAGGCGAGACTGGAAAAACCGGTACCGAAATCATCGAGCGAAATCTGGATGCCCATCTCGTTCAATGCGCCCAGCACGCCGACGACTTCCTCGATGTTGTGCATGACCATGCTTTCGGTCACTTCCAGTTCGAGATAGCGTGGATCGAAACCGGCCGCGTCCATCGTGTCGCGCACGGTCTGTATGAAATCCTTCTCGCCCAGCTGTCGCGCCGACAGGTTGACCGCCACGCGCAACAGCGGCAGGCCTTCCCGCTGTAATTGCAGAATTTGCTTGCAGGCCGTCATCAGCACCCAGGTGCCGATCGGAATGATCAGGCCGTTGCATTCGGCCATCGAAATGAAATCCAGCGGCGAAATCATGCCGCGCTTCGGATGCTTCCAGCGCAACAATGCTTCCACGCCTGTGATGTTCCCGGTATGCAAGTTGATCTGCGGCTGATAGACGAGAAACAGTTCGTCGTTGCCCAGCGCCTGCCACAGGTCGCGTTCCAGCGACAGGCGTGCACCGGTCTGCGCGTTCATTTCCTTGGCGTAGAACTGGAAGTTGTTACGGCCGCTTGATTTTGCGCGATACATTGCTGCATCGGCATTGGCCAGCAAAGATTCGACGTCTTCGCCGTCTTCCGGGAAGCGCGCCACCCCCATGCTGCAAGTGACGACAATATCCTGTCCGCGGATCAGCACCGGCTTGATCAGTTCCTGCTGGATGCGCTGCATCACGCGCAGTGTGCTGCCACCTTCCTCGTCGCGATTGAGCAGCAGCAGCACGAATTCGTCGCCGCCAATGCGCGCCACGGTGTCACCGTCGCGCACGCAGTTCTGCAGGCGCGCACCGACGGTGGCGATCAGTTCGTCGCCGGCACCGTGACCGAGGCTGTCGTTGACCAGTTTGAAATTGTCCATGTCGATGAAGACCAGCGTCAGCGACTGCTCGTAGCGACGCGCATGAATCAATGCCTGCTGCGTGCGCTCGTAGAGCAGGTTACGATTTGCCAGGCCGGTCAGCGTATCGTAATTGGCCTGATGTTCTAGATCGGCCTGGTAGCGCTTGATCTGCGTGACGTCGTACAGCACGCCGACGAAATGCCGCACCGATGCGCTGTCGCTCACCTGGCTGACGGGCGCGATGTACAGCTCGTTGAGGAACATCGTGCCGTCCTTGCGATAGTTGCGCAGCAGCACGGATGCCGGGCGATGCTCGCGGATTGCCGCCCGCAGTTTTTCCAGTTCTGGCTGATCGGTATCGACACCCTGCAGGAAATTGCAGTTGCGGCCGATCGCCTCTTCGCCCGGATAGCCTGTAATGGTTTCGAATGCGCCGTTGACGTAGATCAGCGGCATTCCCGGCGCCTCCACATCGACGATGACGATCGGATTGACGCAGGCTTCGATCGCGCGTGTACGCAACCACAATTCCTGCTCGGCCCGCATCCGCTCGGTGATGTCGATCGAAATGCCGCCAACCTGTGGTTTGCGGCTCTTCGCGTCGATCAGCGGAAATTTGGTCGACAACCAATGCCGCACTTCACCCGAGGCCGACGGAAAGCTTTCGATTTCCTGTCTGGCCTCTCCCGCCTGCAATACCTGCCTGTCGAGTTCACGCAGGCTGTATGCGTGTTCCAGCGGCAGCAGTTCGGTATCGAGCCGGCCTACCGCACCACCCGGTTCCACGTTCAGGGCCTTGTCCAGGCCGTGGTTGGCGTAGACGAAGCGGCCTTCGCCATCCTTGATGAAAGCCGCGCCCGGCATGTTTTCCATGAAGGCGCGAAACATCTGGTTGACTTCGTGCAGCTCGTTCTCGATGCGGCGGCGTGCATCGCGCTCCTCGACCTGCTCCATCACGCGCGCGACGGCACTCGGCAGGCGCGAGAGATTCGTCTTGATCACATAGTCGCTGGCGCCCATCTTCAGCGAATCGATTGCCAGCTCTTCGCCGATACGGCCGGAGACGAAAATAAAAGGTGTATCCGGGCGATGCTCGCGCACCACCTTCAGCGCCGACATGCCGTCGAAATGCGGCATCGAGAAATCGGACAGCACGACATCTGGCGCAAAACTGTCCAGTTCGCGGCGCAGCGCGACCTCGGTATCGACGCGACGCGCCTCGTGACGTATGCCGCTGCGCGTCAGTTCGCGCAATGCCAGTTCCGCATCGGTCGGCGTATCCTCGACGAGTAGAATCCTGATCATCGTCCGGCCCTCCGGTTTGAGTCCTTTTGTTCAGCCTTTCGCAATCGCTCCGGGAATCCGGTTCAAGATCGCCCAATAGAATCCGGCCTTCGATACTTCTTCGAAGAACTTATCCGATTCGACCGGTTTGACGAGGTAACTGTTCACGCCCATCTCGTAGCAACGCACGATATCCGGTTCTTCCGCGCTGGATGTCAGCATGATGACGGGAATCATCCGCGTCCTGTCGTCGCCCTTGATCATCTTCAGCACTTCCATGCCGTTGACCTTGGGCATCTTCAGATCCAGCATGATCAGAGTCGGATCGCCTTCGACGCGACCGGCGAACTCACCTTCGCGCGCGATATAGTCCAGCGCCTGCTGGCCATCGGTAACCCAGGTGATGTTGTTGACGAGGCCGACCTTCTTCAAGGCACGCATCGTCATCTCGGCATCCGTCGGCGTATCCTCTGCGAGCAGAATATGCACGGGCATCAGGTTGTTCATGCGTGTGTCTCCTTGGGCAAGCTGAAATTGAAAATCGTGTATTCGTTCTGTTTGCTTTCGGCCCAGATGCGTCCGCCATGCCGCACGATCACGCGTTGCGCGATCGCCAGTCCGACGCCGGTACCCGGGAATTCGTCTTCCGTATGCAGGCGCTGGAATACGCCGAACAGTTTGTTATAGAAACGCATGTCGAAACCGACGCCGTTGTCGCGCACCGAGTAGACGATATCTTCCTCGCGCAGATCGCTGAACACCTCGACTACCGGATCGGGCTGCTTGCTGCTGTACTTGACCGCATTGGCCAGCAGGTTCTGGAAGACCTGCCGCAGCAGCGCGCGATCTCCCCAGCACGGCGGCAGCGGCTTCTTCTCCAGGCGCGGATGCGCTGGCATGTTCAGGCAGACTTCCTGCCAGACTTCCTCGACCAGTGCATTCATGTCGACCTTGCCGAAATCCACCGGCTTGCGCCCCATGCGCGAAAACGCCAGCAGGTCGTCGATCAGCTGCCCCATCTTCTTGCTGCTGGTACGGATCACCGTCAGCAACCGGCGTCCTTCGTCGTCCAGCTTGTCGGCAAAATCTTCCTCGAAGATCCGCGAATAACCATCGATCGCACGCAATGGCGAACGCAGGTCGTGCGAGACCGAATAGCTGAAACTTTCGAGTTCCTTGTTCGTCAGTTCCAGCTGCGCTGCGGTTTTCTCGATTTCACGCTGTGCCGTCCTGCGATGCGCGATTTCATGCAGGATCAGCCAGATGGCAGACAGCAGCAGCACCACCGCCAGCAGGTTGCCGAACAGGATCCAACGCTTCGTCGAGGCGGCCTGCTGCTCCACCAGGTTCGCCCTGTCGCTCAACAGCTTTTCCTCGATGTCGATCATGCCCTGAATATAGCGATGCAATTGCGCCATCGTCTGCCAGCCTTCACCGCGCACCATCGCGATCAGTTCGGCATTGCTGATCCCGGAGCGATCGGCCAACAGGTCGATACCCAGCCGCAATACATGCAGGCGGTCGTCGATCATGTCCTCCATGACCGCAATCCGCCGCTGCTGCTCCGGATTGTCCAGCGTCATGTCCTTCAGTTCGGCTATCTGCTGCGGCAGCTCGACGACGACGGCGTGATGCGTTTCAAGAAAACTGGAATCGCCGGTGATCAGATAGCCGCGCTGCGCGGACTCGGCGTCCTTGAGTTCGGAAAGAATCCTGTGGATCTTCTCGATGACGAGATGCGTGTGGCTGACCAGTTGCGAGCTGTCGGCGAACTGCTGAATACGATAGAAAGTGATGGCCGAAACAAGGATCAGCAGCAGCATTGCCGCCGTCAACCCTGCCTTCGTCAGCCATGCCCTGCTGCTTGCGCGAACCAATCCGGAGTCGTTAGACATTTTCACCTGCCAAACACATTTCTCTGTACTTCAGCAGCGCGTACGGCGCCGATCCGGACATCGTATTAAGGGTGAGACTTCTAATTGAGGCTGCCGTTTTGCACATCGGCCCGGCGGATCGCCGCACGATGTATTTACGAATGATTCTAGTAGATAAAAATTCTTCCAAGCATCATTCTTCCGGAAATATTTCCGGTGCATCGATCGGATATTCCGCGCAACTATGCAATTCATATGCCCGGCTTGATAAATGACATGGATTTTTATCCCATGTATATGGGAATAACAGAGGGAAAATGATTATGGAAAATAATATTTCTACAACTTTGTAAAACCGGGCTGCGGTTAAATCGGCGAACGAATTTATAGGTAAAAAATGCACGCTTTGTTACATCTGCAATTCAATACCAGGACACATCATCGGCACACTTCGAATTCCTTGAAAAATTCCTAACAAAATTTTTGTATTCAAGACCAATGCATCGTTCATACAAATCAAGGACGCACGTAAACAAAACTGCCGGTCAAGCACAGTACTTTTTCAGCTGGATGGAAAAGACCACCTATCGTTCATGACTGCAAAGCCACACAGCATTTCTGTAGCGAATGGGGAAGCGTCACGGCACAGCTGTGCTTGTTTCTCAATACGTTTGCTCCTTCATCTCGATATCCATATGCACGTCCCCTTACCGCCATCCAAGGACAAACACTTTATCCAACCAGCTTTAGCAGAGAACAGTCACATCACGATTTTCACGGCAATGCCGTTTGCTTTAGAAAAATTCACTCGCAGATGCCATCCGTTCGCCGAAAATAGCGAACAGGGCAGCACAGAAATGAAAATTGGGCATATCATGGAAACGCACGTCATCCACTCATCCAGGAAAAACAATGGATAGTCTGAACGTACAATTCAACGTCGCCGTTCTCACCGTACCCCACTTCGTTGCACCCGAAGATTTCCCCCGCTGGTTGCAGCATGAAACGCATGCGCTCCAGGATCTCGCTGCCGACAACAGCCTCATCATCGTCCGCCTATTTCTCGACAAGCGCATCAAGGATGCCTTGACGCGCAAGACGCTCGACGTCCTGTTGCAGGAAACTACCAACAAGTACCCGCATATCTTCCGTATGGAAATGGTCGTCATCGAAGACGACCTGGAAAACGACGAGATCGAATGGATACAATCCGATGCGGAACAAGAACTGGCCGAACTGCTGCAGACGGTGGAAAAATTCCAGGAACAGAAAATTGCGCGCGGCAAGCTGCATTGATCATTGAAGACGGCGGCCGGCATTTTTCTTCGGCAATATTATCGATTGCCTTTGCTCGTCAACTGAAGAATGAATTTCCATCTTTCACACCATGGCAGTGGGTCGCGATGAAAGACATTCCTACACAAGAAGCAGAGAAGCGCCGATCCCCTGAGACTGTCTCCAGCCATAAGATAGGCCTACCGACATGATCAAGGAGACGCCATGAAATCCGATAATCTCAATCAGCAAAGCCGCGACAAATCCAATAATCCAACTGCATCGCGCTCAAGCGACAAAGACGAAGGCATCATCCGCCACGAAACGATTCCTGGCGTCAAACCGCAACCTGGCGACGACAAGAAAAAGGCGTCGACCAGTACCGCCGATGAAGATTTGAACTGATTGCACCTCGCCATGAAAAAGCCGCGCCCAGCCTTGGGCGCGGCTTTTTTTTTGCGCGATCGTTTTCGCTGCGGCATAGCTTGCCATTGCATTGAACCGCATCAATCACTTGTCTCAGTGCCGCTGCTGGCAGCCTGATCCTCGAAAAACTCCTAATCATCATCCGTGGATTTTTCAGTCGAAGAAGTGCAATGCAAGCTCCGCTCTGCCACGCCATGTCATTGCGAAGATGCTTTGGCCAACGGCCACATGCTAGGATGGCCATTCGCAATTTTCCGGAGAAAATACATGCAATCGCACTACGAAACATACAAAGGCTGGAGCGTCTCCGTGCAAGTCTCGGCTCACCTGTCGTGCATCGATATCGACCGCGAACTACCCGACTACATGCCGCGCGTCTACGTCACCGAACATTTTCCAGGCGGGTTCAGGGATCGTGAGGTGATCGATGGCCATTCCTATCCGACCACGGAAGCATGCATAGCGCAAGGCCTGCAGACGGCACGCGAATACATCGAT
>DATDLO010000373.1:0-4027 GCA_036519215.1 Oxalicibacterium sp. | reverse complement strand
CGGAACTGGATTCGGCTGTTGCGGCGTTTCAGGGAGGTGCCTTCGAATACCTCGCCAAGCCGTTCGACATCGACAAGGCGGTCGAGCTGATCCGCCGTGCGATGGAAGAAAGCCTGCGCGAAACCAGCGTCGAATACGATTCGGCGGATACACCGGAAATCCTCGGCCAGGCGCCGGCAATGCAGGATGTGTTTCGCGCGATCGGCCGTCTGTCGCAGTCGAACGTGACGGTGCTGATCACCGGCGAATCCGGCTCCGGCAAGGAACTGGTCGCGCGTGCGCTGCACAAGCACAGCCCGCGCGCATCGCAGCCGTTCATCGCATTGAACACGGCGGCGATCCCGAAGGATTTGCTGGAATCCGAACTGTTTGGTCATGAGCGCGGCGCGTTCACCGGCGCACAGGCAACGCGGCGCGGCCGATTCGAACAGGCGGAAGACGGCACGCTGTTCCTCGACGAAATCGGCGACATGCCGTTCAACCTGCAGACGCGCTTGCTGCGCGTCCTGTCGGACGGGCATTTCTATCGTGTCGGCGGCCATCAGCCCTTGAAAGCCAATGTGCGCGTGATCGCGGCGACGCACCAGAATCTGGAACAGCGCGTGCGCGAAGGCTTGTTCCGCGAGGACTTGTACCATCGCCTGAATGTGATCCGCCTGCGCCTGCCCAGCCTGCGCGAGCGCCGTGAAGACATTCCCATCCTGACGCGGCATTTCCTCGCGCAAAGCGCACGCCAGCTCGGTGTCGAAGCCAAGCGCATGTCGGACGGCGCAATGCAGTTCCTCAGCGGCCTGGAACTGCCGGGCAATGTGCGCCAGCTGGAAAACCTGTGCAACTGGATTACCGTGATGGCGCCCGGGCAGACTGTCGAGATCAAGGACCTGCCGCCGGAGTTGATTGCGGGAGAAGGCAGCGTGTCGGTGAACGTATCGTCGCAGGCCGATCAGCCGACGGAGGCGCGCAGCACGATCGCCGCCGCTGGCGATTCAGCTTCGGCAAGTGCTGTGATGCCAGCGGTGTCGTCAACACCGGTTGCGACGAACGAGCCGGTCGAATCGGCGAACTGGACGACTCTGTTGGAAAGCGAAGCGGCGGCTTTGCTGGCGGCAGGCCAGCCGGAAGTGATGGACATGCTGGGGCGCCAGTTCGAATCCATCCTGATCAAGACTGCGCTGAAACACACGCATGGCCGCAAGAATGATGCTGCCGTGCGACTGGGTATCGGGCGCAACACGATCACGCGCAAGATTCACGAACTGGGTATTGCCGGCGCGAAGGAAGATTGAGCGGCTTTGTTTTTGTCGCGTGAATGGAATACGGAGCGGAATGAAAAAGACCCTGATCGTTCAGGGTCTTTTTTTGTGCCGCGAAGAAGGCGTGCGGCCGGTCGTGCGGTAGCGGGACTTTATGCCGCCATCTTTGCCGTAGGGCGTGCGCCTTCCAGCAGGAAGGACAGACCGACCACCAGCACCAGTTCACCTTCCGCCGATCGCGCGGTACCGGCAATGCCCGGTACGCTCATGGCGGTCATCGGCTTGATCACCAGATCGGCCGTGCCTGCGACAGCGCCTACCGACAGGATGTAGGGTTGCGGCGCGGTGATGACGACACCCACGCGTTCGGTCGCCAGCTCGTAGCCGAGCGCGCCGGCCAGCGAACGTACCGGCAACGGACGTCCCTGATCGCGCAATACCGGTGCGCCACCGACCTGATACTCGAATTCTTCCGGCAGCTCGACGACACGTTCGACTACGGCCATCGGCAGCGCAAGTGCCGCATCCGAGCTGCGTACCAGCATCGTCGGTACGATCGACAGTTCGATCGGCAGACGGATCAGGAAACGCGTGCCGGCTCCCAGTTGGGAATCGATGGTGATCGCACCGCGATGCTTCTCGACAGCGGTCTTGACGACGTCCATGCCGACGCCGCGGCCGGACACGCTGTTGGCGACTTCCTTGGTCGAAAAGCCCGGCAGGAACACGAGCTGCAATGCTTCCTCGGTGCTCTGCGCCTGAGTCTCGTTAATCAAGCCTTTGGACAGCGCCTTGTTACGTAGCTGCTGCGGGTCCATGCCCTTGCCATCGTCGGAAATCTCGATCATCACGCTGCTGGCTTCCTGCCATGCCTTCAGCTTGATCATCGACTTGGCCGGCTTCTTGGAGGCAGCGCGAGTGACGGCATCTTCGATGCCATGATCGAGCGAATTGCGCAGCATGTGCACCAGCGGATCGTAGAGGCTGTCGACGACGACGCGATCGACTTCGGTTTCCGCGCCTTCGATCTGCAGGTCGACATCCTTGCCGAGGTCTTTTGCCAGTTCGCGTACCAGACGCGGGAAGCGCTGAAACAGCTTGCCGACCGGCTGCATGCGGGTTGACAGCGTGGCACGCTGCAGTTCCGTCGAATAACGCGATGCGCGCGACAGGGTTTCCTGCAAGGCGGCCATCAACGTGGCGGCCTGGCCTTCGACCGGGAATTGCGACAGTTTTTCCAGCAACACGGCAGCCTGGTTGGCCGCCTGCACCGATTCGCCGGCGACTTCCAGCAGCGTATCCAGCTTGACGGCATCGATGCGGATGCTGTCTTCCTTGACGGAAGCACCGCCGCCGGCATTGCCACCGCGGCGCTCGACACCATCCCAGCCTTTGCCCGGCGCTGCTGCAGGGGGCGTTGCCGCGGGTGCGGATGCCGGCGCAACTGTAACCGATGCGATTGCTGCTGCCGGTTCCGGGGCAGCAGTCGCGGGAACGGCGGTGCCGGCAGGAACAACCGCCTGGTACAGCGCATTCCAGTCGATGCCGTCGTCAGAGGATGTTGCTGCACCGGCCGTAGCGGTATCAGAGGCGATCTGCGCCGCTGGCGCCGCCGCTGTTGCCGATGCTGCAGCCGCGCCGCTTTCGATGGCACTGGTGAGTATGCTTTCCAGCGAAGCCGGCATTGCCGGCAGGCTGTCCGGTTGTGCACCGTTGGCAAGTTCGCTCAACTGGTCGGCGACGAAGCCGCTGGCCTGCAGTGCTGCCTCGATTGCCATCGGTGTGACCGGTACCTGGCCGTTGCGCAGCGCATCGAACAGGTTTTCCGTCAGGTGGCAGGCGGAAACCATCGGCTGCAGGTTCATGAAGCCGGCGCCGCCCTTGATCGTGTGGAACGAGCGGAACACTGCGTTCAACGTGTTCAGGTCGTCGGGATTGCGCTCGAGGGAAAGCAGGTGTTCTTCCACGTTCGACGCCAGTTCCAGCGCCTCGACGACGAATTCCTTGAGCATGTCGTCCATTTAGAACCCCAGATCGGCGAGAAGGCCGTCGACGTCGTCCTGCGCCATGGCATGCGTGCCCGGCACGGCCGGGCCTGCCATCAGGTCGGTCGGCTTGTCGCTCGGCTTGTCAGGATGCGCGGCCTTCACTTCCGCCGGCGCGTTGTCGCGTAGCAGCTGGGCCAGTTCGCTTTCCGCCTTGTGCGTGATGCCGACGATTTTCTTGATCAGTTGTCCGGTGATGTCCTGGAAATCCTGCGCCATCATGATGTCCAGCAGGCGGGCCTTCTCCGCTTCGGTGGCTTCGGCGACCTTGGCGGAGAAACTGCGCGAATCGTTCGCCAGCGTCTTGAATTCGTCGACACTGAGCTTGCCTTCGAACAGTTGCGCCCAGCGTGCGTCCATTTCCTTCGCGCGCTTGGAAAGCGCGTCCTGTTCCGGCATGCCGATGTCGATCGCGTTCAAGACCTTGTTGGCTGCCTGTTCGGTCAGCGTGGCGACATATTCGAGGCGGCCTTGTGCATCGGTGATTTCGGTGGCGACGTCGGACAGCGAGCGGTCGTAGCCGAGTTCGCGCAACGAGTCGTGCAGCAGGCGCACGATGCCGCCCAGGCGCTCGTACATCGGCTTGTCGCTGAAATCTTCCGGGGACATTGCAGCGGCCGGTGCAGCCGGCGCCGTAGGTGCTGTTTCAGGAGAGCTTGCGAGAACGGCAGGTTCTGTTGCGGCGGGAGCGGGGGAACCCGTGCGTTGCGAGGAAATCTCGTCGAACAA
>DATDLO010000372.1:0-21403 GCA_036519215.1 Oxalicibacterium sp. | reverse complement strand
CAGGCTGGCTGCGGTCGCATTGATGACGATGTCGAACACGTCTTCCAATTCGCCGAAATCGCCGGCACGCAAGAAAGGATTGTTGTCGAAACGATGTACCAGTTCGACCGCCTTCGCATGGGTGCGGTTGGCGACGACAAGACGCGCCGGCCGCTCGTCCAGCAAGGGCAGCAGCGCACCGCGCGCCGCACCGCCGGCGCCGAGCAGCAGCACGGATTTGCCGGCGATCGCGACACCGGCATTACGCACGATATCGTTCACCAGGCCGATTCCATCCGTGTTATCGCCCAGCATACTGCCGTTCTCGAATTTCAATGTATTGACGGCACCTGCCGCGCGCGCACGTGGTGTCAGTGTCGTCGCCAGCGCAAAGGCTTCCAGCTTGAACGGTACCGTCACGTTCAGCCCCTTGCCGCCAGCCTGCATGAAGGCGCGCACCGTATCGACAAAACCGTCCAGCGGCGCCAGCAATTTGTCGTATGACATGCTCTGTTTCGTCTGGGCGGCGAAACGCGCATGAATGTCGGGCGACTTGCTGTGGGCAATCGGATTGCCGATCACCGCATACTGATCCCGTTTCGTCACTTACTGTCCCCTGGTTTCGGTTTCGAGCGCATTGTCGCGCGTGAAACTGAAGCGTGTGATGACTTCCCATACATCATCGCGGCCGGTCGAACGCATATTGTCCGGGAAACGCCCGAACGGTGCAGAGCGACGCACGATCGACAGCGCTGCCGCATCCAGATCGGGATTACCGGATGTGCGCTCGATGCGCGCGCCGCCTTCCTTCATGTATAGCGTGCCATCCTGATAAATCGGAATGTAGATGACCATCTGGCCGTACAGTTTCTTGCCGTCCTTCTGCGGAAAATTCAGCGTGCCGAAACGTTCGATGCGATCCTGCAGCGCCTTGTAGTAGGCAGCGTAGCCGACTTCGCGCGTGCTCGGCGTCACCTGCGTTTTCTTCGGCCGCTTGTTGTAATCCTCGATGCTGCGCGCGATTTCCGCTTCGCGGCGCAACAGGGCCTTGGCGCTGTCGAGCATGTCGGTCGCGCTCGGCTGCGGCGGTTCCTTCCGTTCGACATCGTTCGTCTTCGCCGCACGGAACTGGTTATCGGTCCTCATCTGCGCCAGCAACTGGCGCTGCTGCTGCTCCAGTTCCTCGACCTTGCGGCGCGCCGCCTTGGCGCTGTCGCCATCCGCGCTCCGGCGCATATCGGGCAGCGGCGATTTCGCACGACCGGCATCGGCATTGCCGCCGCCATCGAGATTGGCCTGTGCCAGTGCATCGGCTTTCAGCGGTTTCCTGTCGTGCTTGGCGTTGACGAGAATGACTTCGAGGCCCGGATCGGCAGGCTTGAACTTGAAGGCTTCCGGCGCGGTGAAACGGATTGCCAGCAGAACCGCGTGCGCCAGCACAGAAATCGTGATGGCGATGCTCAGTGTACGGTTCTGCAGGATGGACTTCACGCGCGGGATGACGGACGGCAAGTTTCGGATGGCTGCATTCTACGGCAAAGAACGTCCGAATTTAAACCGCACGCGTCATTCTGAAGCGGGATTTTCGGCTGGCGCAGTTTCCGCCGCGGGTTCTGCAGGCACCGGCTCGGCATCGCCTTCCTGCAAATCGTCGGACATATCCTCTTCGTCCAGCGCCGGTTCGGCTCCGGCATTCTGCGTGACGTCGAGCAGACGCGCCTCGACCGTCAGATCGACTTCATCCCAGCGCAGCAGATCGAGCCGCACCTGTGCGCCGCGCGCCACCTGCGGCATGCCCGGCAGCTTGATGACGAGCGGAATATCGGCCAGCCGCACGATCTCGTCCTTCAGCACGGTCGCCTCGACCTTCATCGTTTCCGCATCGCCTTTTTCCTGCGCCAGCCAGCGCAGGCACCAGTAGCGTTCCATGTCGGACTGGAAGGATGCATAGGCGCTGTAGGCGGCGTCGAAGGCGGAGACGATCGCGAACAGATCGGCATCGCGCGGCTTGAACGGCGCGGCCAGCGGCGCCGTCACGCCATGCTCGACGCAAGCCAGAATTTGCCATTGATTGACGAGATCGGTATAGCGGCGCAGCGGCGACGTGCCCCATACATATTGATCGACGCCCAGTCCCTGGTGCGGCGCGGCATGCGTCAGCATGCGTACCTGCATCTTCGCCGCCCAGCCGTTGCCGGATGCGCCCTGTGCGCGGTAGATGCCCGGCACGCCGTGATCGTCCAGCAGCTTGCCCCAACTGCTGTTGGCGAAGATCGCTAGCTCGGCGACGATCTTGTCGAGTGGCGCACCGCGCTTGCGGCGCAGGATGGTGACGACGTCGTCTTCCACATAGAAGTTGAAATCGACGCGGTTGGTCTGCTCGGGCCGCAAGCCGAAAGCTTCGCGCTTGGCCATACGCCCTTTTTCCAGCATCTGCACCCATTGCCACAGCAGGGCAATGTCTTCCTTGTGCGGATAGTCGCCTGCGTTGGCAGCCAGGTTTTCTTCCGTCACCAGCATGTCGAGATCGTTGTGCCGCAGGTTGGCCGCGATCGGCACGCGTTCGGCACGCGTTTCGGTGGCAACGACCAACCAGTCAGTCATGTCGATCGTCGCGTACAGCGAAACCGCCGGCCGTGCATCGCCTTCGGCCAGCGTGAACACATTGACCAGTTCGTCCGGCAGCATCGTGATCTTGTCGCCCGGCATATAGACGGTGGACATGCGCTGGCGCGCGATCGCATCCAGCGCATCGTCGCGCTTGATGCCCAGTGCCGGCGCCGCGATGTGGATGCCGATGCGTACCTTGCCGTCCGGCAGACGCGTGACCGACATCGCATCGTCGATCTCGGTGGTCGTCACGTCGTCGATCGAGAACGCCTGCACGTCGGCCACCGGCAATTCCGGCAGTGCAGGCAATTGCACGTTCGGGAAACCGATGCCCTTCGGGAATGATTCGAACAGGAACTTGGAGAAGTGCAGTTCCTTGGCGGACGAAATACCGCCGGTCGCCAGCATCAGGCGTTGCGGCGCGATCTGCATCTCGCTGCAGGCTGCATCCAGTGCCTTGTACTCGATGCTGTTCCTGTCCGGCTTGAACAGCAGTTGCTGCACCAGCGGACGCATCGCATCGGGCAGGCGATGCGCCTTCAGTTCCTCGACGTACTGCGCCTGCACCAGCGCCTGCTGGCGTTTCTTTTCCATGCCGGCCAGCGCGGCCTTCAGCGATTCTTCCGGCGCCGCCTTGTAGCGGCCCTTGCCCTTGCGGTAGAAATACATCGGCGCCGAATGCAGCTTCAGCACCAGGCCGGCCGCTTCATGCGGCTTGGGCTCGTGGCCGAAGTATTCGCCGCCCAGATCGGCGAAACCGAATTCATCCTGCCCTGCCACTTCCCACAGGAAATTGGCATCGATGTCGTCGGCGATCGCCTGCGCTTCCGCCATGAAGGCAACCGGCTCGGGTGCGCTGAACTGCAGCAGCACGTCGCGCGCGCGCACCTTGGTCCGCTTGCCCGACGGCAGTTCGACCTGATACGCCTCGCCCTGCTGCGACATCGCCACGCCGGCCTTGAACTCGCCGGATTCGTCAAAAAAGAGATTCATGCTGCCTTGTCTTGGTCGTTCGACGATGCCTTGCCCTGTATTGGCCTTGCATCGTACGGTATGCGCTTGTGCGCGTTGTTCATCAATCGGTTTGTCAGCCGCTGCCGTTCAGATCGTCTCTATCCCCGGCAGGAACACTTCCGTCACCAGAAGCAAACCCTTGTTTCTTCGATACAGGCACCGCCGCGCAAACAGCGGGTCGTTCAATTCTTTTTGCCATTCCTTTTGCGATTCATCCGGCAGCGCGGCCAAAGCACGCAATACCAGCGGATGCCGCGATCCGAGTCGCGCGAATTCCAGCCGGCCGCGCCAGACACGCGGATCGCCGAACAGCGTCGTACCCAGTGAGCGCGAACCGAGGCTGCCGAAGAACGGCCAGTCGGCCGTCGTCGCCGTCAACGGCACAATCGTATGGCCGAACACCATCGGCCGTTCGTCGCAACGCAGGAATACATCGCGCTCCTGCACCATCATGCGACGCGGCAAGGCGATCTCGCCGAATTCGTCCGCCAGCGGCATCGCCGGGCGTTGCGCCAGCGGCTGCACGCGGAAACGATGGCAGCGCTCCTTCAGCTTCAGCGTTAGCGAATGCTGGTCGGTCAGCCAGTGGCGCATCGCCAATGGCGCAGCTACATGATTGACGTGCGAAAACCAGCGCGCCGCCGCCAATCCGCACGTCGAGAATTCCTTGTTCTCTTTACCGCTCATTCACTACTCGTTCACCGCTCAATTGGCTTGGCATCCACGCCACAGAAAGCCAGCACTTCATCCGCGTAATCCGCAAAATCCGACAGGCCGTGATCGCTGCCGTCGATCACCTTTTGCTGTGCGCCGGCGAACTGATCCACCATTTCGCGCCAGTCCAACAATTCGTCGCCTGTCGCCGCGATCAGGAAATACCGCTCCGGCCGCGTGATGCGATCAACCGTCAGCGCCTGCAGTTCATCAATGTATTCGGCCTTGAATTCGAACGGCTGGTTCGAATGGTATTGCGTCTTCACGCCGACCTGGCTCGCCAGATCTCGCGCCGCGTACACGGCGGGATTCAACATTACGGCACGGCAGCCAAGCTGTTCCGCCATCCAGGTCGCGTAATAACCGCCGAGCGACGAACCGATCAAGATCAACGCCGACGGATCGACGCGGCGCGCGATGTCCATCGCCAGTTCGACCGCTTCGCGCGGCGAAGCCGGCAGTTGCGGACAGACGTATTCGTCGCCGCGTCCCAACTGTTGCATGCGCTCGGCCAGCAAGCCGGTCTTGAACGACAGCGGCGACGAACGGAAACCGTGAAGATACAGAATCATTTTGCCAGCGCGTCCAGGATTTTCTGATGCACGCCGCCGAAACCGCCGTTGCTCATCACCAGAATATGATCGCCCGGACGCGCGACAGCGACGATCGCTGCCACCAGTTTGCCCAGATCGTCATAAGCATTTGCCTTGCCGCCCAGCGGCGCCAAGGCTTCGCCCAGATTCCAGCCCAATGCATCCTTGCCGCTCGGCGCGCCATAACCAAAAACCAGATCGGCCTGCCGCAGGCTGTCCGGCAAAGCTTCCTTCATCGTGCCCAACTTCATCGTATTCGAACGCGGCTCCAGCACGGCGAGGATGCGCGCGTCGCCGACTTTGTTGCGCAAACCTTCCACCGTAGTCGCGATCGCCGTCGGATGATGTGCGAAATCGTCGATCACGGCGATGTCGTTGACGACGCCGCGCAATTCCATGCGGCGCTTGACGTTGATAAAACGGCCCAGCGATTCGATCGCCTGCGCCGGCGGCACGCCGACGTGACGTGCGGCGGCAATCGCAGCCAGTGCATTCATGCGGTTGTGTTCGCCGGTCAGCGCCCATTGCACCGATCCCAGCACATCGCCATAGAACAGCACATCGAAACTGCCGTCGCTGCGCGTACGCAACGACCAGCCACGCTCGTCATCGACGCCGAACCATTCCTGCTCGCTCCAGCAACCGCGCTGCATCACGCGCTGCAGCGATGTCTCGCGCGCATTGGCAACGACGCGCCCGACGCCCGGTACCGTACGCACCAGATGATGAAATTGCGTCTCGATCGCTGCCAGATCGGGGAAGATATCGGCGTGGTCGTATTCGAGATTGTTCAGGATCGCGGTCTTCGCGTGGTAATGCACAAACTTGCTGCGCTTGTCGAAGAAAGCTGTGTCGTATTCGTCGGCTTCGATGACGAAGAATGGTGATTCCTTGCCGTTGCCCGACAGCCGCGCCGAAATGCCGAAATTCATCGGTACGCCGCCGATCAGGAAACCCGGGTTGTAGCCGGCGTCTTCCAGTATCCATGCCAGCATCGACGAGGTGGTCGTCTTGCCGTGCGTACCGGCCACGGCCAGCACCCAGCGATCGCGCAGGATGTGCTCGCCCATCCATTGCGGACCGGATGTGTATGGCAAGCCGCGATTGAGGATTTCTTCCATCAGCGGGTTACCGCGCGAGACGACGTTGCCGATCACGTACAGGTCGGGGTTCAAGGCAATCTGTTCGGGGCCAAAGCCTTCGATCAGTTGAATGCCTTGCGCCTCGAGCTGCGTGCTCATCGGCGGATAGACGTTGGCATCGCAACCGGTCACGGTGTGGCCGGCAGCTTTCGCCAGCACGGCCAGTCCGCCCATGAAGGTGCCGCAGACGCCGAGGATATGGATGTGCATTGTAGAATTTCGGTTTGCAATGTCGGAATTTTACCCGACCGCGCCCGATTGACGGCGGAGTATCATTCGCGCCATGCCTTCCTTCTTCTCTTCCGACACCGAACAACTGCGCGCCGAAATCGCGGCAGCCGCCGCGCGCATGATCGCCGAGGATGGCGTCGACTACGCCACTGCCAAACGCAAGGCTGCCAGGCAGATTCTCGGCAACAATCGCGCACGCGGTGAAATCATGCCGGACAACCAGCAGGTCGAGGACGAAGTCCGTATCTACAACGAACTGTTCTTCGGCGATACGCAGCCGGCACGCCTGCTGCATCTGCGCCAGCTGGCGCTGCGTGTGATGGAGGAACTGGAGCCGTTCCAGCCGTATCTAACCGGCGCCGTCCTGAACGGCACTGCCGGCGAGCACTCCGACATCTATTTACAACTGTTTGCCGAAAGCGCGAAGGACGTCGAAATCTACCTGCTGAACAAAGGCATCGATTTCGAGGTATCGGAAAGCGCACATTTCGACGGCCGCAGCGATGCGGTCGAAACGCTGAGTTTTGTCTGGCAGAATGAAGGCATCCATCTGGCACTCTACGATCCGGCAGATTTGCGCAGCAACCGGAAAGGGCCAGACGGAAGACGGGAGCGCGCACCGCTGCCGGCCGTGCGCGCGTTGCTGAAAATTGCCACCTGACCTTCTTATTCAATGAAAAGACCGCTACTTTTTGGTTGCATCGCGCTGATTTTTGCCGGCATCGGCATCTGGTTCGGCATTCGCCATCACACGCCGGCCGCACCGGAATCGCCGGCCGTTGCCGCATTGTTTTCCCAACAATTTGAAGATGTCGACGGCAAGGTGCAAACGCTGTCCGGCTTCCATGGCAAGACACTCGTCGTCAATTTCTGGGCAACGTGGTGTGCACCCTGCGTGGAAGAAATGCCTGAATTGACAGCATTGCAACAGGAAGTCGCTTCCCGCAACATCCAGATCGTCGGCATCGGCATCGATTCGCCGGGCAATATCCGGGAGTTCGCAGCCAAGTACAAGATCGCTTACCCGCTTTTCATGGCCGGCATGACCGGCACCGACCTGTCGCGCAATCTGGGGAATCAGACCGGCGGCCTGCCCTTTACCGTCATCATCGACCCCGAGGGCACGGTCCGTAAAACCTATCTGGGCAGATTGAAAATGGAACAATTACGCACGGATCTCGACCTGTCGCCCGCCGCCGCCGGAAATGCCGGATAAAAGGTCGGCAATGGATTCTTCTTGCCAATCCACGCCATTCAGCGGCAAAATGCCGCGATCATCGGCAAACGGAGTTTTATCTCCATGGCAAGAAACCTTCTTCTGTTGAACGGCCCGAACCTGAACCTGCTCGGCACACGCGAGCCGGAGGTCTACGGCACCACAACGCTTGCCGATGTCGAACGTGCTGCCGTCGAGCAGGCCAGCCAGGCCGGCGCCCGTCTGGCCGCGTTCCAGAGCAATCATGAAGGTGCATTGATCGACCGCATCCAGGCGGCCAAGAAGGAAGGCGTCGATGCCATCGTCATCAATCCGGGTGGATTGACGCATACCAGCGTGTCATTACGGGACGCGCTGGCCTCTGTCGACATTCCGTTCATCGAGGTCCACATTTCGAATATTCACCAGCGCGAAACCTTCCGTCATCATTCCTACCTGTCCGCCATCGCCGTCGGCGTCGTCTGCGGACTGGGAACCGAGGGATACGCAGCAGCCCTTACCTTCGCACTCAAAAAGCTTTAATTTCTTCCATTTCGCGGCAAAAATCGTATAATTGCCGCCAATTCTCAATCTTAAAAAATAAGACCTTCCAAGGAATTCACATGGATTTACGCAAACTCAAGACGCTGATCGACCTCGTTGCCGAATCGGATATCGCCGAACTGGAAGTGACCGAAGGCGAAAGCAAGGTGCGCATCGTCAAATCCGGTGCAGCGCCGCAAAATCAGGTTGTGATGATGCCGCAGGGCGCGCCGCAATACGCTGCCGCTCCCGCCGCTGCACCGGTAGCAAGTGCTGCAGCAGCACCTGCCGCCGCCCCGGAAATTCAGGGCCATGTCGTCAAGTCGCCGATGGTTGGCACCTTCTATCGTTCGTCCGCTCCGGGCGCGCCGACGTTCGTAGAAGTCGGCGCCAGCGTCAAGGAAGGCGATACGCTGTGCATCATCGAAGCGATGAAACTGCTTAACGAAATCGACGCAGATGCGGCCGGCGTCATCAAGGAAATCCTGGTCGAGAACGGCCAGCCGGTCGAATTCGGCCAGCCGCTGTTCATCATCGGCTGAGCCATTCGCTGAGCCATCGGCTGAAAAGCGGGGTCGCGCCGGCTGCATGCCGGCCCTCCTGCCACCAGGCCGGTTTCTTCCCTTACGACGAGCCCCGTTTTCACTATGTTTGAAAAAATCCTCATTGCCAACCGCAGCGGCGCAGCGGCGCAGCCACATTGCGTAGCTGCCACAGGCAGCAGCAATCTCGCCGCGGAGACCACTCATGTTTGAAAAAATCCTGATCGCCAACCGCGGTGAGATTGCGCTCCGCATCCAGCGCGCCTGCCGCGAAATGGGCATCAAGACCGTCGTCGTTCACTCCGAAGCGGACCGCGACGCCAAGTACGTCAAGCTGGCCGACGAATCGGTCTGCATCGGACCGGCGCCTTCGTCGCTGAGCTATCTGAACATGCCGGCCATCATCAGCGCGGCCGAAGTCACCGATGCCGAAGCGATCCACCCGGGCTACGGCTTCCTGTCCGAGAACGCCGATTTCGCCGAGCGCGTCGAACAGTCCGGCTTCGTCTTCATCGGCCCGCGTCCGGAATCGATTCGCATGATGGGCGACAAGGTTTCGGCCAAACAGGCAATGATCAAGGCCGGCGTGCCTTGCGTGCCGGGTTCGGAGGGCGCACTGCCGGAAGATCCGAAAGAAATCGTGCAGATTGCACGCAAGATCGGCTATCCGGTCATCATCAAGGCAGCCGGCGGCGGCGGCGGACGCGGCATGCGTGTCGTGCACACCGAAGCGCCGTTGCTGAACGCAGTCACGATGACCAAGACCGAAGCCGGTTCGGCCTTCGGCAATCCGGAAGTCTATATGGAGAAGTATCTGGAGAATCCGCGCCACGTGGAAATCCAGATTCTCGCCGACGAACACGGCAATGCGGTCTGGCTGGGCGAACGCGATTGCTCGATGCAACGCCGCCACCAGAAGGTTCTGGAAGAAGCGCCGGCGCCCGGCATTCCGCGCAAGACGATCGAACGTATCGGCGACCGTTGCGCCGAAGCCTGCCGCAAGATGGGTTATCGCGGTGCCGGCACGTTCGAATTTCTGTACGAAAACGGCGAGTTCTACTTCATCGAGATGAACACGCGCGTGCAGGTCGAGCATCCGGTCACCGAAATGATTACCGGCATCGACATCGTGCAGGAACAGATCCGCATCGCCTCCGGCGAAAAGCTGCGCCTGCGCCAACGTGACGTGATCCTGAGCGGCCACGCGATCGAATGCCGCATCAATGCGGAAGATCCGTTCAAGTTCACGCCGTCGCCGGGCAAGATCAATGCGTGGCATGCACCGGGCGGCCCGGGCATCCGCGTCGACTCGCACGCTTATGCCGGCTACTTCGTGCCGCCGCACTACGATTCGATGGTCGGCAAAGTGATCTCGTACGGCGCCACGCGTGAACAGGCGATCCGCCGCATGCAGATCGCGCTGTCGGAAATGGTCGTCGAAGGCATTTCGACCAATATTCCGCTGCACCGTGAACTGATGGTCGATGCCCGCTTCATCGAAGGCGGCACCAACATCCATTACCTGGAACAGAAACTGGCGGAAAAACCGGGCAACTGATTTTTCCCCGCTTCGCCATCCCGATGCCGTCACCGCAGCAAGCCTGCCGTGACGGCATTATCATCTCTTCCGTGCGCCACACAAATCGGCGATACTTGCCGGGCTGCGCAGTCTAACCAACCGAGGAATGCATGAGCTGGACCGAAATCGTCATCGAAGTTGCACGTACGCATGCAGAGGCCTTGTCCGATGCACTGATCGATGCCGGCGCGCTGTCCGTCTCGGTCGAAGATGCCGATTTCGGTACCGATGCCGAACAGCCGCTGTTCGGTGAACCCGGCATGGAACCGGAGGAAGCCGCCTGGGAAAACAGCCGCGTCGTCGCGCTGACGGCAGAAGATGCCGATCAGGTCGCAATGATCGACGAAGCCGCACAAACCGTCGGCCTGCAAGCGTCGACATTGAAATACACGTTGCGCGAAGTCGCCGAGCAGGACTGGGTGCGACTGACGCAATCGCAATTCGAACCGATGCACATCGGCAAGAACATCTGGGTGGTACCGAGCTGGCATGATGCGCCCGATCCTTCGGCGCTGGTGCTCGAACTCGATCCCGGCCTCGCCTTCGGCACCGGCAGCCATCCGACCACGCGGCTGTGCATGGAATGGCTGGAAGCGCATCCGCCGCTCGACAGAACGGTGCTCGATTACGGCTGCGGCTCGGGCATTCTGGCGATGGTCGCAAAGAAAGTCGGCGCCGCCAAGGTCATCGGAATCGATATCGATCCACAGGCGGTCGAGGCTGCGCAGGCCAACACCATACGCAACCGCTGCGAGGTCGACTATTACGTGCCCGACGATTTTGCCGCGACCGGGCAGTCGCAAGCATTCGACGTGGTCGTCGCTAACATTCTCGCCAATCCGCTGAAACTGATGGCGCCGATGCTGTCCGGACGCGTCAAATCGGGAGGTGCATTGCTACTCTCCGGTGTGTTGGCAACGCAGGCCGACGATGTGATCGCAACTTATGCGCCCTTCATCAAGCTGAGCGTATGGCGTGAACAGGAAGGCTGGGTTGCGCTGGCCGGCAACTCGGCAACCGTCACCGGATAATCCGCATCATGGCGCTCGCAACGAAATGCCCGCACTGCCAGACGACGTTTCGCGTTGCCCATGACCAGTTGAAGTTGCGTGCCGGCCTCGTGCGTTGCGGCCACTGCAAGGAAATCTTCAACGGCATCGAGCATTTGCTGCCGCCGGAAAAACCCGGCACCAAAAACGAAGTCGCTCCCGCCGTATCGCCCATGCCGGCTGCCGAAGTCGTATCGCAAACGACGTCGGAACAAATACCTGAAGCGGTCCCGCAGGACGAGCAAGACGACATCGAAGAGACACACGAACCGGTCGAAGACAAACCGGCCGCAGACGAATCTGCCACAGACGATAGGCAGGAAACATCCTCACCGGAAGAAAACGCCGCCGTCGTTACCCCTCCCGCCAGTCGGCTGGCTTTCGAGATTCCGTCTCACTTCGAGCGAGAGTTTCCTGCACCGGTAAAGGACGATGCTCCTGTCGACCCGCTGCAGCGCATGACATTGATGGATTTCGCCGCCGATACGGACGAGGATGGAAAAGAGGTCGACGGCGAACAACGATACAGCCGTGCCGAAGCCGGTGCATCGGCCTTCGATCCGCACGCCCCTGACGAACTGGACGAAGCCATCGAGGACCTGCAGCGCAAACCCTGGCGTCGCTCCATACGAAACAAAAACAAGGCAAAGCAGGAAGAAGAGAACGACGAGCTGGACGAAGAGGAAACGCATGAAGCTGCGGAAGAAGAACCGAGCTTCATCAAGCATGGCCGGCGCAGGCAGCGACTCGGCCGGAAATTGCGCAATTTCCTGATCGCCGGATCGTGCATCCTGTTCGCCGCCGCCGTGCTGCAAGGCATTTATGTCTTCCGCAATCAGCTTGGCGGCCTGTTCCCGCAGGTCAAACCGCTGCTGACGCAAGCCTGCGATGTAATCGGCTGCAACATCAGCCTGCCGGCGCAGATCTCTGCCGTCTCGATCGAATCCAGCGAGTTGCAGACGATCGAAAACAATGGCGACATGTTTGTACTTACTACGCTGCTGCGTAACAACAGCACGACGCCGCAGGAATGGCCGCACATCGAACTGACGCTCAATGACGGCAACGAGAAACCGCTATTGCGCCGCGTATTCCGGCCATCCGACTATGTCGCCAACGAGGAAATTCGCCAGGGATTCGGACCAAGCAGCGAACGAACGACACGCATCGCTTTTCAACTGGAACAGGTCAAAGCGTCCGGCTACCGCGTCTACCTGTTCTATCCGTAAGCCGCATCGGCATCGAGCCGGCCGATTCGGTCGGCTGCCTTGCCTGATCCGTGTATCATGGCGGCCAAATTAATACCAACCATCACGACAGACTTCCATTCATGAAATCACTCATCTGCGGCTCGCTTGCCTTCGATACGATCATGCTGTTCGAAGGCCGCTTTTCCGAATCCCTGCTGGCTGACCAGCTGCACAAGATCAACGTCTCTTTCCTCGTTCCCAGCCTGCGACGCGAATTCGGCGGCTGTGCCGGCAACATCGCTTACAACCTGAAACTGCTCGGCGGCGAACCGCTGATCATGGCGACCATCGGCCAGGACGACCAGCCGTATCGCGAACGCCTGACGCAACTCGGCATTTCGCAGCAATGCATCAGGACCATTCCGCAGGCTTATACCGGCCAGGCATTCATCACCACCGACGTGGGCGGCAACCAGATCAATGCCTTCCACCCGGGAGCCATGTCGTTCGCGCATGAAAACAAGGTGGCCGACGCAGGCGAAGTCAAGATCGCCATCGTCGCACCGGATGGCCGCGACGGCATGCTGCAACATGCAAAAGACTGCGCAGAACTCGGCACCCCGTTCATCTTCGATCCGGGCCAGGGACTGCCGATGTTTGATGGCAACGACCTGAAGAACTTCATCGAGCAAGCGACCTACGTCGCCGTCAACGACTATGAAGCAGAGCTGCTGACTTCACGCACCGGCCTGACACTGGGCGACATTGCCGATCGCGTATCGGCATTGATCGTCACGCGTGGCGAACAGGGTGCGGAAATTTTCACTGGTGGCGAACGGCTGGAAATCCCATGCGTGAAAGCGGAACGGATTGTCGATCCCACCGGCTGCGGCGACGCCTTCCGCGCAGGCTTGTTGTACGGACTGACGAACGATTTCGACTGGGCGACCACCGGACGTCTGTCCAGCCTGATGGGCTCGATCAAGATTGCTTCGCAAGGCCCGCAAAACCATACGCCGAGCCGTGCCGAAATCGAGGATCGATTCCAGCAGGCCTTCGGTTACCGCTTCTGAATTTTCGAAGAAAATAACGGCGGCGGCCTCCGGACCGCCGTGCCGTTATAGAAGAGACGTGACGATCATCGTCACCAGTCGGATCGCGATCTGCAGCAGGATCAACGCTACCAGCGGCGACAGATCGATCGTACCGATCAGCGGAACAATACGGCGCAACGGCCGCATCAGCGGATCGTTGAGCGCACGCACAAACGGTGCCAGCGGCGCATGCGGGTTGACCCAGCTGAAGACAACTTCGATCAGGATCAAACCGATCAGACCATATAAAGCCCACTGACAAACCCGCAGCAAAGCCAGTAGAAGCGCAGCTTGCGGCGACAGCATTCCAGCCAGCCAGATATCCAGCACCGTCGCGATCAGCGCGACCAGATAGGCTGCGATCAAGCTCGCCCAATCGTAACCGCCTGCGCCCGGCAAGACGCGGCGTAGCGGACGTACCAGCCAATCCGTCAATTGATAGGTGAATTGTGCGATCTCCATCGGCGGACGCACGCGCACGGCCTGCATCCAGAATCGGAGCAACAAGGCACCGGCCAGCACAACGGCAGCCGTATCGATAATCAGGACGAATATGCTATCCACTGTCTTTCCTTGAAAAAAAAACGCTGTGCGACGCAAGCCGCACAGCGGGATTGTGCCCGACTTTCGTCAGGCCCATCCAGTCGATGCTGGATTTACGGACGCGAGCCCGTCGGAAACGGCCATGCCGCTGCCGGGTTCAGGACCGTTTTCACTGCAGGCGCTGCAACGGCAGCCGGCTTGGCAGCCGGTTTCTTGGCAGCGGCCTTTTTCGGAGCAGCTTTTTTAGCAGCCGGTTTCTTGGCAGCTTTTTTAGCAGCCGGTTTCTTGGCAGCTTTTTTGGCGGCCGGCTTCTTGGCAGCTTTTTTAGCCGCTTTCTTCGCTACTGGCTTCTTGGCTGCCTTTTTCGCTACCGATTTCTTGGCAGCTTTCTTCGCTACTGCTTTTTTCGCAGTGGCTTTCTTGGCGACCGTTTTCTTGGCGGCTTTTTTCGCTACGGTTTTCTTGGCAGCTTTTTTAGCAACCGTTTTCTTGACGGCTTTTTTCGCTACGGTCTTCTTGACAGCCTTTTTGACAGCTTTCTTCGCTACCGATTTCTTGGCAGCTTTCTTAGCGACCGGCTTCTTGGCAACTGCCTTTTTTGCCGTAGCTTTCTTCGCTACGGTTTTCTTGGCTGCTGCTTTTTTAGCGACCGGCTTCTTGGAAGCGACTTTTTTCTTTGCAGCGGGTTTCTTTGCTGCTTTCTTTGCTGTTGCCATTTCGTTTCTCCTTCACGTGATGGAAAAATACAAGCTAATTGAAAACCCTCCTGCCCATCGCGCGCGATGAAACAGGCGGATTATTCATCGGCGCAAGCTTGAAACGGCGCTTGCGCTAATGAATTCGGCACCAGCTGAACTGCTGCATCCCCTCACTTATGCAGCACTTCAGCCAAACTCCCGGTACGTTTTCGCGGCTTCTGCAGCGATCGACCGTCTAAATGAGGCCAGCCATCAGGCCGGCATCGGAAACTTGTTTCTGAAAGGACAAACCTTTTTCCAAAGAAAAAACCGCCTTACCCGATTGAATCGGATAAAGCGGTTCAGCCAGAAGAGAACTTGTCGGTCGTCTACTGTTCATTAATTGGATTGTTGCCTTTCATTTTTTCTGCAAACCGGGCAGGCATTTTTCTATCCCCGGCTGCCAAATGCGTCTGCCTAATTTTTAAGCAGAACCGCACGTCCAAACTTTTACTCCCAGTTGAGCGCACCACCTGTCTGGTATTCGATGACCCGCGTCTCGAAAAAGTTGCGTTCCTTTTTCAGATCGATCATCTCGCTCATCCAAGGGAAGGGGTTTTCCTCTTGTTCGAACATCGGCTCCAAACCGATTTGCTGTGCTCGGCGATTTGCGATGAACCTGAGATAACTCTTGAACATCGGTGCATTCAATCCAAGCACGCCTCGCGGCATTGTATCCTCAGCGTAGCGATATTCCAACTCCACCGCACGTAAAAACAACGCTTTGATCTCTTCGCGAAATTGCGGCGTCCACAGATGCGGATTCTCCATCTTGATCGTGTTGATCAGATCGATGCCGAAGTTGCAGTGCATGGACTCGTCACGCAGGATGTATTGATACTGCTCTGCGGCGCCCATCATTTTGTTCTGGCGACCAAGAGCGAGAATTTGCGCGAAGCCGACATAGAAGAACAAACCTTCCATCAGGCAGGCGAATACGATCAGCGAACGCAACAGCTTCTGATCGGCCTCGAGCGTACCGGTCTTGAACTCCGGATCGGTCAGCGTCTCGATGAACGGGATCAGGAACTGATCCTTGTCGCGGATCGAGGCGACTTCGTTGTAGGCGTTGAATATCTCGCCTTCGTCCAGGCCCAGCGATTCGACGATGTACTGATAGGCGTGCGTGTGGATCGCCTCTTCGAACGCCTGGCGCAGCAGGTACTGACGGCATTCAGGTGCCGTGATGTGGCGGTAGGTGCCGAGCACGATGTTGTTGGCTGCCAGCGAATCGGCCGTCACAAAGAAGCCGAGGTTGCGCTTGACGATGCGGCGCTCGTCTTCGGTCAGGCCGTTCGGGTTCTTCCACAGCTCGATATCACGCTGCATGTTGATTTCCTGCGGCATCCAATGGTTGGCGCAGCCGGCCAGGTATTTGTCCCACGCCCATTTGTACTTGAACGGCACCAACTGGTTGACGTCGGTCTGGCCGTTGATGACGCGCTTGTCGGCAGCGTCCATGCGGCGTGCCGGACTGGCCGTCGCCGCTTCTGCAGGTTTCGCGACCAGCGCGGGATTCAGCGCGATGTCCTGATGTGCGTCACGCACCGGCTGCAATGCCGGTTGCGGTGCCGCCGCCTTAGGCGTTTGGTCTTCGTCCCAACTTAACATATTCAATTCCTCGTTCTATTCTGCTGCCGCACTGCCCTTGTTCTGACTTTGTCAGCTTTTATTGCTGCAAGTTCATTGCTTCAGGTTCAGTACATCGGTGCGGTGCTGCAGCAGATGGTCTTCTGTTTGATTTCTGATCAACGCATTGGCCAATTTATTGGCAGGCTTCGCATTCCTCGAAACCTGGATCGCCGGGACGCAGCATGCAGGCTGGACCGTCCGCTTCCGGAGCTGCCGCCTGAGCGCTGGAATTCATGCCGGCACCGGAATCCACCGCGTTCAGCGCGCCGGTTTTCGATGTCGATTTCTCGGTATGGGTTGCGCCCATCGTGCGCAGGTAGTAGGTGGTTTTCAGACCGCGCAACCATGCGAGTTTGTAGGTTTCGTCCAGCTTCTTGCCGGATGCGCCTGCCATGTAGATATTCAGCGATTGCGCCTGATCGATCCATTTCTGGCGGCGCGATGCGGCTTCGACCAGCCATTTCGGCTCGACTTCGAATGCGGTGGCGTAGATGTCGCGCAGATCCTGCGGAATGCGGTCGATCTTGGCCAGGCTGCCGTCAAAGTATTTGAGGTCGGAGATCATGACTTCATCCCACAGACCGCGTGCCTTCAGGTCGCGCACCAGATATTCGTTGATCTCGGTGAATTCGCCGGACAGGTTCGATTTGACGTACAGGTTTTGGTACGTCGGTTCGATACAGGCCGATACGCCGATGATGTTCGAGATGGTCGCTGTCGGTGCAATTGCCACGCAGTTCGAATTGCGCATGCCGAACTGCTTGATGCGTGCGCGCAAAGGCGCCCAATCCATCGATTCGGAGAAATCGGCGTCCAGATAACCGCCGCGCTCTTCCGCCAGCAGCTTCAGCGAATCCTGCGGCAGGATGCCGCGATCCCACAGCGAACCGCGGTACGAGCTGTAACGGCCGCGCTCTTCCGCCAGTTCGGTGGAAGCCAGATAAGCGTAGTAGCAGACGGCTTCCATCGAGTTATCGGCGAATTTCACGGCTTCATCCGACGCATACGGGACGCGCATCATGTGCAGGCAATCCTGGAAACCCATGATGCCGAGACCGACCGGACGATGGCGCAGGTTCGAATCGCGGGCTTTCTTGACGGCGTAATAGTTGATGTCGATCACGTTGTCGAGCATGCGCATTGCGGTGCGAATCGTCTTTTGCAGCTTTTCGTGATCCAGCTTGCCGTCCTTCATGTGCGCCGGCATGTTGACCGAACCCAGGTTGCAGACCGCGATTTCGGAATCGTTGGTGTTCAGCGTGATCTCGGTGCACAGGTTCGAGCTGTGAACGACGCCGACGTGCGACTGCGGCGAACGGATGTTGCACGGATCCTTGAACGTGATCCATGGATGGCCGGTTTCGAACAGCATCGACAGCATCTTGCGCCACAAATCCAGCGCCTGTACTTTCTTGAACAGCTTCAATTCGCCGCGCGCAACCTTGGCTTCGTAGCCGGTATAGGCTTCTTCGAATGCCTTGCCGACCTTGTCGTGCAGATCCGGTGCGTCGGATGGCGAGAACAGGGTCCACTCGCCTTTTTCCATCACGCGTTTCATGAACAGGTCGGGAATCCAGTTCGCGGTATTCATGTCGTGCGTACGGCGGCGATCGTCACCGGTGTTCTTGCGCAGATCGAGAAATTCCTCGATGTCCATGTGCCAGGTTTCCAGGTATGCGCAGACGGCGCCCTTGCGCTTGCCGCCCTGATTGACCGCGACGGCGGTGTCGTTGACGACTTTCAGGAAGGGAACCACGCCTTGCGAACGGCCGTTGGTGCCTTTGATATGCGCGCCGAGCGAACGGACCGGCGTCCAGTCGTTACCCAGACCGCCGGCGTATTTCGCCAGCAAAGCGTTTTCCTTGATCGCTTCGTAGATGCCGTCGAGATCGTCGGCCACGGTCGTCAGGTAGCACGACGACAATTGGGAACGTTGCGTGCCGGAGTTGAACAGCGTCGGCGTCGAGCTCATGAAGTCGAAGGTCGACAGCAGATTGTAGAACTCGATCGCGCGCTCTTCACGGTTGATTTCCTGCAACGACAGGCCCATCGCAACGCGCATGTAGAACGCCTGCGGCATTTCGATGCGGGTGTCGCGGATATGCAGGAAGTAACGGTCGTACAGTGTTTGCAGGCCGAGATAACCGAACTGCAGATCGCGTTCCGGCTTGATGGCATCGGCAAGCTTTTTCAGGTCGAACTGGGCCAGCTTGGCATCCAGCAATTCGGCATCGATGCCCTTCTTGATGAATTTCGGGAAGTATTCAATATAGTGGGCAGGCGCATCGGCCTGCGCAACCTCCTGACCGAACACTTCCTTGCGGATCGTGTGCATCAGCAGACGTGCGGTCACGGTGCTGTAGGCCGGATCCTTTTCCATCAGCGCGCGCGCAGCCAGGATGGCGGATTTGTGCAGCTCCTCGACCGGGACGCCGTCGTACAGGTTCTTGATCGTTTCGCTGATGATGGCGGAAGCATCGACATGCTGTTCCAGACCTTCGCAGGCCGCCGTGATCAGGCCGCGCACTTCATCCAGATTCAGCGGACGACGCTGGCCGTTTTCCACCACATGCAGTTGATGTTCCTGCGCCGCCGGCTTGGCAGCCTGCTGCTGTGCGCGTTCTTCGTTGCGCTTGGCGCGATACAGCACATAGGCGCGCGCGACGTCGTGCTCGCCCGAACGCATCAGTGACAGCTCGACCTGATCCTGCACGTCTTCGATATGGAAAGTGCCGCCTGCCGGCTGGCGACGCACCAGCGCATTGACGACGTTGTTGGTCAGGTTCTCGACCAGTTCGCGCACGCGCGCGGATGCCGCGCCCTGTCCGCCGTTGACGGCGAGGAAGGCCTTGGTGACGGCGATCGAGATTTTCGACGGCTCGAAACCGACGACGGCGCCGTTACGGCGGATGATGCGATAGTCGCTCAGGCCGGAAGCGGCCGGTGCAGAGGTCGAGGAAGCAACCGCGTTCGATGCGATGTTGCCGATGTCGGCCGACGATGACTTGGCTGGGATTTCTTGTGCAGAGTGCATGAAGAAGACTCCTTTGTGACGGTTGCCGGCAATACTTGCCTTGTTTTTTAAGGAAAACCGGAGCGAGCCGGTTTCGCGAAAATTCTGGTGATGCGCAGGATTGCATTACTGCAAACTTCATGCCGATCCCGCAGAAGTGCGTTTATTCGGCGTCCCACTATATATATGTATATACACACTTACATGCGACGACGGCCGGACAAAGCCAGGGAGAAATCACTTTTTGATAACCTACTACATCTAGTAAGGAAACCAGGATTTGCACCTAATTCTAGTGTCTCGATTCAGGACATGCAATCGTTTTATCACCGCTTTGAGATATATTTTCTTAACAAATTCTGCGTCCGCGATATAGATTCTTTTACATTGGACAAAATGCGAGATCTGCAGCGATTTTGCTTTTTTTCGCATCGATTTCGACAGCGCGACAATAGTGGTCGCGATATAGCGCCCAGTCGAAAAAGGGGCCGGGATCGGTTTTGCGTCCCGGCGCAATGTGTTCGTGCCCCGTGACGCTTTTGAGCGGGCAAGCCTGCTGCAAGGCAACCGTCAGCGCCACCAGCGCCGTATATTGGGCAGCTTCGAACGGTTCGTGATCCGTTCCTTCCAGTTCGATGCCGATCGAAAAATCGTTGCAGCGCTCGCGTCCGCAGAAGTTTGACGCTCCCGCATGCCAGGCCCGGTCGTTGACCGAGACGAACTGGACGACCGCGCCGTCGCGCCGGATCAGGAAGTGCGCGGACACCCGCAACGGTCGCAACTGTTCGAAATACGGATCGGCTGCGTAATCGAGCCGGTTCAGAAACAGGTCAGTAATGTAAGGACCGCCGAAACGGCCGGGTGGCAGGCTGATGTTGTGGATGACCAGCAGATCGACGGGCGTACCTTCCGTGCGCGGATCGCAGTTCGGCGACGGTTCGTGCTGCGCACCTGCCACCCAGCCATCGGCACCGACATGGAAAGCCGGCATGCTAGCTGCCTCAGTCCGGTGCATGGATATCCAGCCGCTGCATGCGATAACGCAGCTGGCGGAAGCTGATTCCCAGCAATTCTGCCGCCTGCGTCCGGTTGAAATGCGTCTTCGCCAGCGCACGGCGAATGATTTCGCGCTCGACGTCGTCCAGGTGGTCGGGCAGCGATTCTGGCAAATCGTTCTTGGCCGATGCCGGCACACCCGCTGCAGCCTGCACGACTGCCGGCGGCGCCGAGAATTCCACCGGCACGCTGGCGACCTCGTCCGACGCAATCGTCGCCGGCAACGATGCCTTCAGAACCAGATCGCCTACTTCGATCACGCCATCGTTGGCAAACGCAAGCGCGCGTTCCAGGATGTTTTCCAGTTCGCGGACATTGCCGGGGAAAGAGTAGTTATGTAATGCTTCCAGCGCTTCCGGCGTCAGTGCCGCCGTATGGCCGCCGCCCAGGCGCGCCAGGATGACATCCGCCAGCAGACCGATATCGTCCAGCCGCTCACGCAGCGGCGGCAGGTGCAGTTCGATCACGTTCAACCGGTAATACAGATCCTGACGGAAGGCGCCCTTGCCGACGCAATCGTGCAGATTCTGGTGCGTCGCGCTGATGATGCGCACATCGACCGGCTCTTCCGCCGTCGCACCGACCTTGCGCACGCGTCGCTCCTGGATCGCCCGCAGCAGCTTGACCTGCATCGCCAGCGGCAGATCGGCCACCTCGTCCAGCATCAGCGTGCCGCCATTGGCCGCCTGGAAGAAACCGTCACGGTCGTCGTTCGCGCCGGTGAAGGCGCCTTTGCGATAGCCGAAGAATTCCGCTTCCATCAGCGCCTCCGGAATCGCGCCGCAGTTGACGGCGACGAAAGGCTTGTCGCTGCGCGCGCTCTGTGCGTGGATATCACGCGCGGCGAGTTCCTTGCCGCTGCCCGATTCGCCGCTGATGGCGACTGGTGCCATGCTGCGCGCCAGTCGTGCGATCTGGGCGCGCAGCGCCTGCATCGCTTCCGATTG
>DATDLO010000371.1:0-2425 GCA_036519215.1 Oxalicibacterium sp. | reverse complement strand
CAGGAACGGCAGGCGGTCAGCGCGCTTGCCATTCTGCTCGGACGCCAGCCGCAGGCCTTGCAGGTGGCAGGCCAGGATCTGGATACGCTGACGGTGCCAGCAGTCGGCGCGGGCTTGCCGTCGACCTTGCTGCTGCGTCGTCCCGATCTGGCCAGCGCCGAAGCGCAGTTGTATGCCGCCGATGCAAATGTCGCGGCTGCGCGCGCAGCCTTGTTGCCGACGATCACGCTGAGCGGCACGGCCGGCTCGTCGAGTGCGGCGCTGCTATCGTTGACCGATCCGGCCTACAGCATCGGCATCGCGGCATCCATCGTGCGCACGCTGTTCGACGGCGATCGCCTCGGCCAGCAGGTCGAGTTGAGCGAATCGTCGCGGCGCCAATTGGTCGAAAGCTATCGCGGCGCGATCCATTCCGCGCTGAAGGAAGTCGACGATGCGCTGGGCAATGCCGAACGCAATCGCAATCAGGAACAGGCGCAGATCGAAATCCGCAAGGAAGCACAGCGTGCGTTGCAATTGTCCGAATTGCGTTATCGCGAAGGCGCGGACGATCTGAACAGCCTGCTCGATGCGCAGCGCACCTTGTTTTCGACAGAGGATCAACTGGCGCAGCAACGCCTGCTGCGCCTGACCGGTACTACCGATCTGTTCAAGGCGCTGGGCGGCGGCTGGAGTCGTCCGACGACACAACAATAGCTGCGGTCATGTGCTCGTCTGTGGTGCCTGCGGCATCTTGTTGCGGGCGATCCGCCATGCCGTACCCAGCAGCAGCGTAATGGCGAGGCTGGGAAGCGCAGAGCCGAGTTGCGGCCACCATGCGGGGCAGAGATGGAAGACGGCGATGCCTGTCAGCCAGATCGCAACCGGAACCGTGTTGATCGGGCGTTGCGTGGCTTCTCCCCGCATGGCCAATTGCGACACGATGACGCCAAACAACGGCACGAAGACCGAGCTCAACATCAGCAGGAAAGGTTCAAGTCCGTGCATAGGCAGCACCAGCGCGCATGCAGTGGCGGCGGTCGCCAGCGCGATGCCCCAGCTGCGAATGCAGATGCGGCTGTGCAGAAAGTTCAGCGAAACCGAACCGGAGTAGACGTCGCCGTAGGCATTGTCCATTTCATCAATCAGGATCAGCCCGAGCGCGACCAGGCCGCCTTGCGCGAGCAGGATGGTTGCCAACAGATCAGCATCTGGCGCGGTGGTGCTGACGATCAAAACGCCGAGCGCGTGGCACCAGATGTTGGCGATCGCAAAACCCAGCCAGGTACCGCGGAAGGTGCTGGCGCGGCTCTTGCCGTAGCGCGAAAAATCCGCGACCAGCGGCAGCCACGATACCGGCATCGCCATCACCAGATCGATGCCGGCCAGCAGGCCCATCGAACCGTCGCCGGGCTTGTTCCAGAAATCCTGCAAGCCGTTCGCCTGGGCTTTCAGCAGGAATTGCCAGCTGATCCAAAGCAACGACAGGATCACCAGCGGCAGGCCGAAACGGCCGACGAAGCGCCGTACCAGGCCGATCATCGAGCCGGTTGCCAGCGCGATCAACAGCAGTCCCCAGAACAGCGCCGTGGCATACGGCACCCAGGCGGCTTCGAGGCCGAAGATGTCCTTGATCAGCGCCGTCGTGCCGTCGCGCATGACGACCAGTTCGAACGCGCTCCAGCCGAGCAGCTGGATGATGTTGAGAACCACGGGCAATCTGGCGAACGAGCTGCCCAGCGTCTGGCACATCAGTGCCGGGCTTGGCAGGCCGCGTTCGCAGCCGATCCGTGCCACCCATGCCAGCAGCGCGGCGCCGAGCAGGGAACCGATCAGGATGGCGACGACCGCGGCGCGTGGCCCCAGTGCGGTGCCGAGGAAAGCGCCGATCTGCATGACCAGCAGGCCGACACCGAGGCTGAACCACAGTGCCGCGTGATCGCGGAACGAAAAGACGCGCTCGGACAGCACGACCGGCGTAAAGGCGGAAAGAGTGGAAGAAGATTCTGGCAAGGCCATCGTTGTCTTTCAAGGATGGCAGGTCGGCTGATGCGTCGCGATCGCCATATGGCGGCCGGCATGCTTTCCTGCGCGAGGATTACCTCAATCAGGTTCAACGGGTATTTCTCACCCGCGCAATGATTGCGCAGGACCCCGAGCGAATTCGCGTTTGGCGAAGGGCGCTACTTTGAGCCAAAAAGCATCGACAGGCAAGCGGCGATATTCGCTGCGAGGAGCCGTGAGGGCAAAGGAAGGAAAGCACCAAAGAAAAAGCCGGGCCGTCAAATGTGAGGGGAGACGGCCCGGCCAAAAAACAGCAGCAAAGAAAACAAGCAACAGTAGAAAGCAACAGCAAGACAAGCAATATACTGTATGAAAACACAGTATATTGCTTGTCTCAGGAAAAGTCACGTTTTCTGTTTTCCGGGGCGCCAAAAAGCAAAAA
>DATDLO010000370.1:0-2659 GCA_036519215.1 Oxalicibacterium sp. | reverse complement strand
CGCATGCACACAGCCGGACATGCCGGCCGCGGAATTACTCTGCGCCTTTTGCCGCGTTGCGACGGGTTGGCAGCTTTTCCTTGATACGAGCCGATTTGCCCGAACGATCGCGCAGGTAGTACAGCTTCGCGCGACGTACGTCACCGCGACGCTTGACTTCGATCGACGCGATCAGCGGCGAATACAGCTGGAACGTACGTTCCACGCCTTCACCCGACGAGATCTTGCGAACGATGAAGTTCGAGTTCAGACCACGGTTACGACGCGAGATCACGACGCCTTCGTATGCCTGTGCACGCTTGCGGGTGCCTTCGACCACGTTGACGCTGACGATGACCGTATCGCCCGGTGCAAAGTCGGGGATATTCTTGCCGAGACGGGCGATTTCTTCCTGCTCGAGTTGCTGGATCAGATCCATTTTCCACTCCTGTAACCATCATGCCGGCGCTGCTTGCTGCTGATGCCCGGTAGAGGATGGGGTTTGCAAATTGCAGGGATCGACTGACTCCCTGCACGATTGCCGCCACGGATTACCGGGACGGCGAATTTTTTACTACTGCTTCAGACTGCTCAAAAACTTTTCGTCGGCCCGCGTCAGCAATCCTGCCTCGCGTGCCTTGCCGATCAGGTCGGGACGTTTGCTTGCGGTCGCTTCCAGCGCTCGCTCGCGTCGCCACTTTTCGATCTCGGCATGGTTGCCGCCCATCAAAACCGACGGCACCGCTTCATCTTCATGCACTTCAGGCCGCGTGTAATGCGGGCAATCCAGCAAACCGTTGACGAAGCTGTCTTCCACTGCCGAAGCATCGTCGTTCAGTACACCGGGCAGCTGGCGGATCACCGCATCCATCAGCGCCATCGCCGGCAATTCGCCGCCGGAGAGAACGAAATCGCCAAGGCTGATTTCCTCGTCCACGCAACGATCCAGAAAGCGCTGATCGACCGCTTCGTAGCGACCGCACAGCAATATCAGGCCGGGTTCTGCCGCCAGCTGCATCACGCGTTCATGTGTCAGCGGCTTGCCTTGCGGCGACAGATAAATTACTTTCGGTACCGGCAGCTCCGCGCCAACCTGTCTTGCCTTGGCTGCCTTTACCGCTGCTTCCAGCGGTTTGACCATCATCACCATGCCGGGACCGCCGCCATAGGGCCGGTCATCGACGGTGCGATGCTTGTCGGTCGTGAAATCGCGCGGATTCCACAGCGACAAGTTACAACTCTTTTGCTCGAACGCACGTCGCGTGATGCCCGACTGCGTGATCGCGGTGAACATTTCCGGGAACAGCGTGACGACATCGAATTGCATCCCGCCTACTCCTCGCTCCGGAATCCAGTCATGGGATTCAGTAATCGAATCCCCAGTCCACCGTAATCTTCTTTGCCGCCTTGTCGACCGTGATGACAAACTGTTCGACGAAGGGAATCAGCATTTCCTGCGGCTTGTCTTCCGTTGCGGCCATCGGCGTCACACGCAGAATCGGATGCGCACCGTTGTCCATCAGATCACGCACGGAACCTAGATGCTGGCCTTGCAGATTCTCGACTTCCAGGCCGATCAGATCGATCCAATAGAATTCGTTGTCCGACAATGCCGGGAAATGGCTGCGTGCGACCTGCACTGTCGCGCCTTTCAGCGCCTCGGCAGCATCGCGATCCGCCACGCCCATCAGCTTGGCCACCACATCGTCGGTATGTATACGGGATTGCATGACTTCCACATCCCGCATGGCCGGTTTGTCCAGCCACCACGTGCGTGCGTTCAGCAACGCGTCGGCGTCGTCCGAATACGGCCTGATGCGCACCCAGCCTTGCAGCCCATACGCACCGGTAATGTGCCCGACCAGCACCAGATCTTCAGGAATTTTCATCCCGAGCGGCTCCGATCAGACAAACCTGAACAGCAATTAACTGTGTTCGACTGCTTGAATCAAGCAGCAACTTTACCGGTTTCGACCAGGCGGGCAACGGTCGGCGACAATTGTGCGCCAACGCCTTGCCAGTACGACAGACGGTCCTGAGCGATGCGAACGGTTTCTTCCTTGCCCGATGCAACCGGGTTGTAGAAGCCGATGCGCTCGATGAAACGACCATCGCGACGATTGCGCGAATCAGTTGCAACGATGTTGTAGAACGGGCGCTTTTTGGCGCCGCCACGAGCTAAACGAATAACGACCATAATTTTTCCGATATCGGGATTTTTAATCAATAAACCGCCGAATCCTCGGATAACCACAGGGTTCGACGACGCCCATCGAATTGAACGGCCAACCGGTGAAACATCGGCCAACCGTCGAAACGTGGGAAAAGCCGCAAATTATAGCCTGTACCGCCCCCCTACTGCAACTTCGAGCAGCATGACACGGCAACGAGTGTTGTTGTTCTCGACAAACCGGTCATTCATGCCATTAAGCAAATAGCAACAATCCGCCGCCAGCACCACCTCCCCCGGCACGCGCGCTTTCCTGTCCCACCGTTGTGCAGCCGCACCGCGCATGCGCAAGCCGAGTGCAGCTGGCGCCACATCTGCATGCCGCTCACCGCTGTTTTCCTGTTTCTTCCATGGCACACATAGTGCTTTTATGAAACACGACATATCGCAACAAGGGAGCCTTCATGCGCACACGTTTCGTTGCATTGCTGACAATGGCCATTCTGGCCG
>DATDLO010000369.1:0-4085 GCA_036519215.1 Oxalicibacterium sp. | reverse complement strand
TATTTCGAGCGGCTGGTCGAAACCAATCGTCACCTGGCCACGCACGACGAATTGAGCAAGCTGCTGAATCGACGCGCAATCTGCGCCGCCGGCGAACGTGAACTGGAACTGGCGCATCGTCTGCATCGCCCGCTTTCGATCGCCTTCATCGACATCGATCTGTTCAAGCATTTCAACGACGAATTCGGACATGCCGCAGGCGATGCGGTGATCGCCGAGGTTTCCGCCATCCTGCAGCGCACCTGTCGCACCATCGATCTGGTGGGACGCTACGGCGGCGAGGAATTCCTGATCGTGCTGCCGGGTGCCGATGCCGGCGATGCGATCGATATCGGCCGGCGGCTGGTCGAAACCGTGCGCGACTATCGCTACCGCGGCTGCCATCCGGTAACGATCAGTACCGGGCTGGCAACGCTGACAGCGGATATCTCGTCATGGCAGCAATTGCTGGCGCGTGCCGACGCCATGTTGTACGAAGCAAAAAGGCAGGGGCGCAATCGCTACTGCGCGTGAAATTCATCGGCCCCTCCCATTCCCGTCCGCTATCGGGGAAAATGGCAGGTTTCGACGGATTCCGATGGTAAGCTAGCCGGAAAATCATCTCGACGAGGCAGACGTGAGCATCATTCACAGGCAACTGGCACTGGCGGACGTGGAAGCAGGCATGATGCTGTCCGACGACCTGCTGGACGGACAGGGTCATGTACTGCTGCCGCAAGGCAGCATCCTGACCGAGCAAATGCTCGCTTCGCTGGAGCGGCACGGCATCGCATCGCTGCGTGTGGTCGCCGGCGAACTGACGCCGGAACAGGAAGCCGAACGTCACGCCCATTTCCGCATGCGCATCGAACGGCTGTTTCGTCATCTCGACGATGCGCCGGCCAATACCGCACTGCGCCGCTACATCAGCACTTACCGATTGAGCAGGTCATGAATACGCCCGTCGATCCAAACGAGCCGCACCGCATCCAGCTCGAACAGCTGACGCGCCAGATCGGCGATCTGCCGGCGTTGCCGGCGATCGTCCACGATCTGCTGAAGAACGTGAAATCGGACGAAGCCGATATCAACGCCGTCGCACGCAAGGTTTCGCTCGATCAGGCGCTGTCAGCCAAGACGCTGCGCTTCGCCAACTCGCCGCTGTACGGACTGCAGGCCCGCGTCACGACGATCCAGCAGGCGATCACGATGATCGGCGTCGATTCGGTACGCCAGGTCGCGTTGGCTTCCTCGCTGAAAAACCATTTCCCGCCGGGCGAATGCGCCGGCGTCGATTTCGTCGCACTATGGCGCCACGCGATCGCGGCGGCCGTCTGTGCACGCGCCCTTGCATGGCATCTGCATGTGAATCAGGATTACGCCTTCACCGCTGGCCTGCTGCACGATATCGGCCGGCTGATGCTGGCCACGCACTTCCGCAAGGAATACGAAGCGGTGGTCGCCTACCGCCAGGCCCACGATTGTCAGTGGCTGGATGCGGAACGCGCGGTGATCGGCATCGATCACGCGATCGCCGGCGAAATGCTGGCCGAACACTGGAAATTTTCCGATTCGATCCGTCATGCGATTGCGGGCCACCATCACCCCGAAAACCAGAAAGTGCATTCGCTCGCATCCATCGTGCACGTTGCCAACGCCATCGTGCATGCACTGGACCTGTCCGGCCTCGAAGACGACATGGTGCCGCCCGTCTCGCAGACAGCGTGGGACGATCTGGGATTGAGCGAAGACGTCTATCAGCAGGTCTTCCATGAAACCGAGTTGATGTTCGAGGAAGTCAACCGCGTCCTGCTGGCGAACGATTAGAAGAGTCTTTCTTGGAACCGACCACCTTCGCCGCATCCGGCTACGATCTCGCCGGTCTGCACTTGTTCGAGAATGTTACCGATCCCGCCGTTCCTGCCCTGCTTGCCTCTTGCGCGGTGCTGCATCTGCATGCCGGCCAGACAGTACCGATATCCAACGGAGAAACCTGCATGCACGTCGTGCTGCGCGGAACGCTCGGCATGCTGCTCGAAGCGACGGACCGTCTGCAACCGCCACGCACCGAAAAAATCCTGCGCGGTGAAAGCACCGGCGAACTTTCAGTGCTCGACGACACCGCACGCGCGCCTGTCCTGACCGCACTGGAGGAAACTGCGTTGCTCGTCATCGATTCGCCGACGCTGTGGCGGCTGATCGACGAGACTGACGGCGTGGCGCGCAATCTGTTGCGCCAGCTGTCTTTCCGCCTGCGTGCCGCCAATGTGCAACTGCGCCGCCGCGAGAAAGTCGGCGAGTTCTATCGCCGGCTGTCGATGGCGGACGGCCTGACAGGACTGCATAATCGTGCCTGGTTCAATGTGCGGCTGCCCGTGCTGATCGGCGAAGCGCATGCAGCGCAGCAGCCGCTGTCCCTGATCATGATCGACCTCGATCATTTCAAGCGACTCAACGACGAACACGGCCACTAGGCCGGTGACCAGGCATTGCGCGTAGCGGCCGGCGTACTGCTGCATGCCTTGCGTCCCAGCGATTTTGCGGTACGCTACGGCGGCGAGGAGTTGAGCGTGATCCTGCCCGGCAGCAATGAAGCCGGCGCCTGCATGGTGGCACAACGTCTGTGCGAACGCCTGCGCGAAGCGATCGTTTTCGACGACATGCGCAGCCCGCTACCGCATGTGACAGCTTCATTCGGTGTTGCCACACTGGCACCGCACCAGGATGCCGATATGCTGATCGCCGCGGCAGATACCGCGCTGTACCGCGCAAAGCAGGCTGGCCGCAACCGGATCGCCTGCTGAACCCATCATTTCCATTCGAACCAAGCAATGGCGCATACTTTTCTCTGGCACGACTACGAAACCTTCGGCGTACAACCGCGGCGCGATCGCCCGGCACAATTTGCCGCAATCCGCACCGATGAAAACCTGAACGAAATCGGCGAACCGGTCATGCTGTACTGCCGTCCAGCCAACGACTACCTGCCCGATCCGCAATCCTGCTTGATCACCGGCATCACGCCGCAGGTCTGCCTGGAACGCGGCATTCCCGAATATCAATTCGCTGCAGAAATCGAACGCCTGCTGGCCGAACCCGGCACCATCGGCGTAGGCTACAACACGATCCGATTCGATGACGAAGTCACGCGCTTCCTGTTCTGGCGCAACCTGATCGATCCGTATGCGCGCGAATGGCAGAACGGCTGCGGCCGCTGGGATATACTCGACGTCGTACGCACCGCTTATGCATTACGTCCGAACGGCATCGAATGGCCCAAGTACCCGGATGGAAAACCGAGCTTCCGCCTCGAAGACCTGACAGCCGCCAACGGCATCGGCCACGAAGCGGCGCACGATGCGTTGTCCGACGTACGCGCGACGATCGCATTGGCACGGCTGATCCGCGACCGCCAGCCAAAACTATTCGATTTCTGCCTCGGTCTGCACCGGAAGGATCGCGTGGCAGCCGAAATCGGCCTGCCGCTGCGCCGCCCGCTGCTGCACGTGACCGGCATGTATCCTGCCGAACGCGGTTGCATCGGCATCGTCTGGCCGCTGGCCGAACATCCGACCAACCGCAACGAAGTCATCGTCTGGGATCTGGCGTCCGATCCGTCAGCGCTGGCCTCGCTGGATGCAGAAACCATTCGCCTGCGCATGTTCAGCAAGGCCGAAGCGCTGCCGGAGGACGTGGAACGCCTGCCGATCAAGACCATCCATCTGAATCGTTCGCCTGTCATCATCAGCAACCTGAAAACGCTGTCGACAGAAATGTGCGCACGCTGGGGCATCGACATGGACGCTGTGCTGCGGCATGCCGACATTGCCGCCGCCGCGCCGGACATGGGCGCAATCTGGAAGCAGGTATTCAGCCGCCCGCAGGAAGCAACGCCCGACATCGACGAAGACCTGTATGGCGGCTTCGTGGGCAACGGCGATCGCCGGCAGCTGCAGGAGTTGCGCGGACTTCCGCCCGATGCATTGGCACAGGCCAAGCCCTCGTTTGCCGATGCGCGCCTGGAAGAATTGCTGTGGCGCTACCGTGCGCGCAACTTCCCGCAGACACTGTCGCCGGAAGAGATGCAGCAATGGGAAGATCATCGC
>DATDLO010000368.1:0-2024 GCA_036519215.1 Oxalicibacterium sp. | reverse complement strand
GCCAATCTCGAAGCGGAGGCGCAGTGAGCGTCTCCGCCAATACAGCGGCTGCGGCGAAACCGGCACGCCGGCGGCGTTTCGGCCGCAGGCCAGGGACGCTATTACGTACCGTAACGCTGGATTGGATAGGCAGCGAAGGCGAACGCTGGCTGTTCGTGCTGAAGACGCTGTTCGCTGCTTTCCTCGCACTATGGATCGCGTTTCGGCTCGGTTTCGATTCGCCGCGTAGCGCGATGATGACGGTCTTCATCGTCGCATTGCCGAGCAGCGGCCTGGTTCTGGAAAAAGGTTTCTATCGCCTGGTCGGTACGCTGGTCGGCTGCTGCGCGGCGCTGGCGATCGTCGGTCTGTTTCCGCAGCAGCCGATGCTGCTGTTTATCGCATTGGCAATCTGGGTCGCACTGTGCACCGGCGGTTCCACGCTGCTGCGCAATGCGCGTTCCTACGGCTTTGTGCTGGCAGGCTACACGGCTTGCATGATTGCGATTCCCGCGATCGACAATCCGCTTGGCGTCTTCAATCTGGCGGTGGCGCGCGTCACAGAAATCACGCTCGGCATTTTATGCGTGGCGGTCGTCAACGATGCCTTGTTTCCGCGTCATCAGAGCGAACAACTGGTGCAGGCAGTGCGTCGCCTGTACCTGAATTTTGCTCAGCTGTGTTACGACGCGATGCACGGCAAACTCAGCGAGACGCAGCTGGAAAAGCTGCATCTGCAGTTCGCCACCGAAGTCGCGGGGCTGGAATCGAATCGCGCCGCTGCTTTCTTCGAAGCCGGCGACATCCGCACGCGCACACAGCAACTGCATGCATTCAATGCAGCGGCCATGGCGTCGCTGACGACCTTCCATACGCTGCACCAATGGATGCACCGGTTGCGTCAGCGCGGTGATTCGCCGGTGCCGCAGGCGATGGCGCCGTTGTACGAATCCTTTTCACAAGCCTTGCTGGTGACCGAACTGCCGGCGCGCACCGCGGCCGAAGTTGCCGTGACACGCGAACGCTTTATGCTTTTGCAGCAGCAATTGCCGCAGATGATCGAACAGGCACGCGCCGAATTTTCCCTGGCCGATCCTTCCGGCCGTCAACGGCTGGACATGGATACTGCGCTGGAGTTGATGCAGCGTTTCAACGACGAAATGTATCGACTCATTGCGATCTATCACGAATTGCCGGGGCGCTTGGCCGAAGCGACGCGTGCGCAACAAGTGAAGCCCTTGCCGTACAGCGCACGCACACCGGGGACGATCGCCGTTGCAGCAGGCCTGCGTGCCGCCGCCGCACTGCTGATCCTGGCGCTGGCATGGTACGGACTGAACTGGCCGAGCGCAGGCGGCGCGGTGATCCTGACGGTGGTCTTCTGTGCGTTGGCAGCATCGTCGCCGGACCCGAACCAGATGATCAAGCAGGTGACGATCGGTTTTGCGGCAGCGACGCCGTTCGCCTTCGTCTGTGCGTTCTACATGCTGAACCATGTCGAGGGTTACCTGATGCTGGTGCTGTCGATGGGTGCCTTTCTGGTGTTCGGCCTGTATGCGACGACGTGGCGCCGCGTAGCCGGTATCGGTCTCGGTTTCAACCTGATGTTCGCGCAGATCATCGCGCCGGAAAACCTGATGCGTTTCAACGTCGTCAATTTTTTCAACGACGCGATCGCCCAGATCATCGGCCTGGTGCTGGCCTCGGTGATGTTCGCATTGATCCTGCCCGAACATCGCCAAGGTTCGCGCCGCCATATCGAGCGCGCAATGTGGGAAGAGGCGTTGCTGCTGTGCGTCAGCGACCGGCCGCAGCTGCGCCACCATTTCGAGAGCCGCATGCGTGACCTGCTGAACCAGTTGAACATGGGCATACGCGGCACCGCCGACGTCGAGACACGCCGCGTGCTGAACCAGGCGATCGCGCTGCTGGAGCTGGGGCATGCCATTCTCGATCTGCGTGCGCTGAATACACAATTGCCGGCTGGCCATCTGGCACGCATCGAAACCGAAAAATGCATGGCCGTGCTGGCCGCCTATTTCGGA
>DATDLO010000367.1:0-6151 GCA_036519215.1 Oxalicibacterium sp. | reverse complement strand
CTCGAACAGCATTTCGCCAATGCCATGCAGGCATTCAACCGGCACTACCACGACATCAACGGCGACTACGCGATCGCCTACCCGGAAGTACACGAAGGCCTTCAGGCCATGCGCGCCAAGGGCTTGCGGCTGGCTTGCGTGACCAACAAGCCGCTGGCCTTCACGATCCCGTTGATGGAAAAAACCGGCCTGCACGACTATTTCGAGATCATCTACGGCGGCGACTCGTTCGCAAGGAAAAAACCCGATCCGATGCCATTACTGCAAGTCTGCAAGGATTTCGCACTGCAACCGCAGGAAGTCGTTGCCATCGGCGATTCGATCAACGATTCGCAGGCGGCGCGCGCGGCCGGTTGCCGCGTGCTGAATGTCCCGTATGGCTACAACCACGGGCAATCTATACAAGAAGTCGACAGCGATGGTATAGTTTCCTCGCTGCTCCGTGCAGCGCAACTGATCAATCCCTGAATATCCATTCATGTCTCTCGGCAAAAAACGATTCGCGACACCCGGCACGCATGAGGCCTGGCTCTGGCGACGCTGGCAATTCTGGTGCTGACCACCAGCTGCCGCTGATCGCCTGTGCGCGGTCGGCAACGTTTTTTGAACACCGTCTACTGTGACGAACCGCTCGACTACAATAGCGGTCCGGGAGAAAACCATGACTGAACTCGAATTCAAATCGCTGGCCGCGCAAGGCTACAACCGCATTCCGCTGGTCGCCGAAGCCTTTGCCGATCTCGAAACCCCGCTGTCGCTGTACCTGAAACTGGCTCAGACCCAGAACGGCGGCAAGAACACCTTCCTGCTGGAATCCGTCGTCGGCGGCGAACGCTTCGGCCGCTACTCCTTCATCGGCCTGCCTGCCAATACGCTGATGCGCAGCTACGGCAACCGCGTCGAAGTGGTACGCGACGATGCCGTCATCGAAACCTTCGACGGCAATCCGCTCGATTTCATCGCGCAGCTCCAGTCGCGTTACAAGGTCGCGATTGCACCTGGCATGCCGCGCTTCTGCGGCGGCCTGGCCGGCTATTTCAGCTACGACACCGTGCGCCACGTCGAGAAACGTCTGGCGAACACCGCACCGAAGGACGATCTGGGCCTGCCGGAAATCCAGCTGCTGCTGACCGAAGAGCTCGCCGTCATCGACAACCTGTCCGGCAAACTTTATCTGATCGTCTACGTCGATCCGACGCAAGCGGAAGCATTTGCGAAAGGCCGCCAGCGCCTGAAAGACTTGCGCGCAAAGCTGCACCGCGCGGTCGATGTGCCGGTCACCAGCGGTTCCGTGCGCACCGAAGCCATCCGCGAATTCGACAAGAAGGATTATCTGGACGCTGTCGCCAAAGCCAAGGAATACGTCATGGCCGGCGACCTGATGCAGGTACAGATCGGCCAGCGCATCAAGAAATCCTACGTCGATGCGCCGCTAACGCTGTATCGCGCGCTGCGTTCGCTGAATCCGTCGCCATACATGTACTTCTACAACTTCGGCGACATGCAGATTGTCGGTTCGTCGCCGGAAATCCTGGTGCGCAACGAGGCGATGGCAGACGGCAAGAAGAAAATCACGATCCGTCCGCTGGCCGGTACGCGCCCGCGCGGCGAAACACCGGAAAAGGATGCTGCACTGGCGAAGGAACTGCTGGCCGATCCGAAGGAAATCGCCGAGCACGTGATGCTGATCGACCTGGCACGCAACGACATCGGCCGCATCGCCGACATCGGCAGCGTCAAGGTCACCGACAAGCTGGTCATCGAAAAATATTCGCACGTGCAGCACATCGTCTCGAACGTCGAAGGCACCTTGAAGGATGGCCTGTCGAATCTCGACGTGCTGAAAGCGACCTTCCCGGCCGGCACGCTGTCCGGCGCACCGAAGGTACGTGCGATGGAAATCATCGACGAACTGGAACCGACCAAGCGCGGCATCTACGGCGGCGCCTGCGGCTATCTGTCGTTCGGCGGCGAGATGGATCTGGCGATCGCGATCCGCACCGGCGTCATCAAGGACGGCACCTTATATGTACAAGCCGCCGCCGGCATCGTCGCCGACTCAGTTCCGGAAATGGAATGGCAGGAGACCGAGAACAAGGCACGTGCCGTGCTGCGCGCCGCAGAGCAGGTACAGGACGGTCTGGACGGCGAAGCCTGACGGCTGGCGCAAGGAGAATTTCCATGTCCTCCCCTCGATTGTTGTTGCACCCCTATCCGCCGGACGTCGCTGCGTCGCCCGGCTTCACCCGTTTTTCATGTCGTTTGAATGTCCGTATATATAGCTTCCCGCAAGTTTTCGCTGCCGCTCGTTTTCTGTTTCCTCGTTTCGCTGGTCGCCAGTTATTTCATCGCACCACGCCTGCCGGCGACTTTCGGATGGGAGAACGGGCCGATCGAAAATCTGCAGGCTGCGCTACTGCTCGTCGGCAGTCTCTGGGCATTCCGCTTGCGCGCAACATCGACGGAACCACGCTATCGCAAATTCTGGCTGCTGATCGCACCGATCTGGCTGGCGATGTTTGCCCGCGAGTTAAGCTGGGGTGCCGTTCTGCTTCAGCCTCTGGACGTATCGGCCATTACCGGCCCGGTGTTTTCATCGACGAAACAGCTCTGGTACAAACCGGCCGTGGCACCCACACTGCAGCTGTTGCTGCTGCTCGGCATCGGCTCGTTCATCCGCAACCGGCAGACGCTGACCGTCAGCGAGCTTTGGCGATCGCGCAGCCTGCCGCTGCTGGAGATCGCGCTGTTTATTTTTGTCCTGTTCGCCTCCGCCATCGCGGAAGGCCACATGGGCATGAATCTGGACGAACTTGGCGAAGCCGGCGCACAGAATTTCGAGGAACTGGTGGAACTGTGCGGCTACCTGCTCCTGATATGCGCGCAATGGCGCGTCGCACGACGCCTGAAGCAACTGCAATTTTCGTTTCATTCGGGGTGACTTCATCCCACTCACCATTATCGGGTGCCCTATGCTGCTCATGATCGACAACTACGATTCATTCACCTACAACCTGGTGCAATACTTCGGCGAACTCGGCCAGGACGTGCACACCGTGCGCAACGACGAAATCACGCTGGAAGAAATCGCCGCGCTGAATCCGGAACGCATCTGCATTTCGCCGGGCCCGTGCACGCCGCACGAAGCCGGCGTTTCGATTCCCATCCTGCAGCACTTCGCCGGCAAACTGCCCATTCTCGGTGTCTGCCTCGGCCATCAGGCAATCGGCGCGGCATTCGGCGGCAAGGTCGTACGCTCCAAGCAAGTCATGCACGGCAAGACGTCGTCGATCGAACATACCGGCGTCGGCGTCTTCAAGGATCTGCCGAGCCCGTATACGATCATCCGCTACCATTCGCTGGCGATCGAACGCGCCTCGCTGCCGGACTGCCTGGAAGTGACCGCCTGGACCGAAGACGGCGAAATCATGGGCGTGCGCCACAAACAGTTCGATATCCAGGGCGTGCAATTCCATCCGGAATCCATCCTGTCCGAACACGGCCACACGCTGTTGAAAAACTTCCTCGTCTGACAGAGGCATACGATGATCACCAACCAGGAAGCCCTGCTGCGCTGCATCGAACATCGCGAAATATTCCACGATGAAATGCTGACGCTGTTCCGCCGCATCATGCGCGGCGAAATGTCGCCGGTCATGATCGCGGCGCTGACGATGGGTCTGCGCGTGAAAAAGGAAAGCATCGGCGAAATCGCTGCCGCCGCACAGGTGATGCGCGAGTTCTCGACCAAGGTCGAACTGGCCGATGCAAGCGGCCTGCTCGACATCGTCGGCACCGGCGGCGACGGCGCCAACACCTTCAACATCTCGACCGCCTCGATGTTCGTCGCCGCTGCAGCCGGTGCGCGCGTAGCCAAGCATGGCGGCCGCAGCGTGTCGTCGTCGTCCGGCAGCGCAGACGTACTGGAATCGCTGGGTGCGAAGATCGACCTGCAGCCGGCGCAGGTTGCCGAATCGATCGCGCAGACCGGCATCGGCTTCATGTTCGCGCCGAATCATCATGCAGCGATGAAGCACGCCGCACCGGTGCGCAAGGAACTCGGCGTGCGCACGATCTTCAACATTCTCGGTCCACTGACCAATCCGGCCGGCGCGCCGAACATCCTGATGGGTGTATTCCATCCGGATCTGGTCGGCATTCAGGTACGTGTGCTGCAGCGTCTAGGCGCACAACATGCGATCGTCGTCTGGGGTCGCGACAACATGGATGAGGTTTCGCTGGGCGCCGCCACCATGGTCGGCGAACTGGTCGACGGCGAGATCCGCGAATATGAAATTCACCCGGAAGACTTCGGCCTGCAGATGATCGCCAGCCGCAATCTGAAGGTCGACAATGCCGTCGAATCGAAGGCCAAGATTTTCGAGGCACTGGATAACGTCAACGGCCCTGCACGCGATATCGTCGCGCTGAATGCCGCGACCGCGTTGTACGCAGCCGGCATCGCGCCGTCGATTGCCGACGGCCTTGCAAAGGCACGCGAAACCATCGCTTCCGGTGCCGCACGCACGAAGCTCGAACAGTTCGTCCGCGTCACGCAGGAGCTCGGCAAGGCCTGAGTCCAGTTCACACCCCACATTCCACACTGGAACCGAAACATCATGTCCGACATTCTCAACAAGATTCTCACAGTTAAGGCTGAGGAAATCGCCGCTGCGAAAAAAGTGCGCGGCCTTGCCAGCCTGCGCGATGAAGTCGAAAGCGACAAGGAAGCGCGCGCTGCATTACGCGGCTTCGAAGCATCGCTGCGCGCGAAGATCGCCGCCGGGCAGGCGGGCGTGATCGCCGAAGTCAAAAAGGCATCGCCATCCAAAGGAGTGTTGCGCGCCGATTTTCGTCCGGCCGATATCGCCGCCAGCTATGCACAGCATGGCGCCGCCTGCCTTTCCGTGCTGACCGACGTGCAGTTCTTCCAGGGCGCGCCGGATTATCTGAAGCAGGCACGTGCGGCCTGCGCGTTGCCGGTACTGCGCAAGGATTTCATCGTCGATCCGTATCAGGTCTATGAAGCACGCTCGTGGGGTGCCGATTGCATCCTGCTGATCGTCGCCGCGCTCGACCACGGCTTGATGGCGGAACTGGAAGCCTGCGCGCACGATCTTGGCATGAACGTGCTGGTCGAAGTGCACGATGCGGCGGAACTCGATGCCGCGCTGAAACTGAAGACAGCACTGCTCGGCATCAACAACCGTAACCTGCGCACGTTCGAAACGTCGCTGCAGACGACGATCGGCTTGCTGCCGCGCATTCCTGCCGACAAGCTGGTCATTACCGAATCCGGCATCCTGGCACCGGACGACGTGAAGAAGATGCGCGATGCAAACGTGCATGCCTTCCTGGTCGGCGAAGCATTCATGCGCGCGCCCGATCCGGGCGTGGAGCTGGCACGGCTCTTTCAATAATCATTACCATCCCCGCCCAACAAAAAAGCCCGCAATAGCGGGCTTTTTTCATGACTGCACAAACGATCACTGACCCAGCCAGGCCGTGCGCAAACGCATGGCGGCGACCGGCCGCTCTTCCGTTTTCAGCGTAACGGCAGGCGTGTCGTCGCTACCAAGCGTCAATGCCAGCGACAGCAGTTCATCGCGGCGGAATACGTGCACTGCAATCGCATCGCCGACACGATATCGGCTCAACACGCTCTCCAGATTCATGCCGGTGACGCGCAAACCATCGATCGCCACCAGTACATCGCCGGCCGATATGCCAGCCAGATGCGCCGCGTTGTTTTCATATACGGCGGCCACCTTGCAATCCCCATTGTCGCGTACGGTGCGTACGCCCAGGATGGGCTTGCCGCGCTTGCGCTGATCGAAATAGGCGATACCGAACGGCGCAAGCAATTTTTCCAGCGGCAGATCGCCGGTGCCGCGCACCCAGCGATCGAGCAGGCGCTTGAGCCGCAATCCGGTCACGCTATCGAACAACGTATCGACTTCCGCTTCCGTCACGCCGCGTCCTGTTTTGCCGTCGGCATAGAAGTCGCGACCGTAACGCTGCCACAAGACGCGCATTACGTCGTCCAGCGATTTCCGTCCTTTGGTTTCGGCGCGTATCGTCAGATCCAGCGCCAGCGCGACCAGCGAACCCTTTGTGTAATAGCTGACGATGGCATTGGTCGAATTCTCGT
>DATDLO010000366.1:0-3814 GCA_036519215.1 Oxalicibacterium sp. | reverse complement strand
TTTTCCTTCGGTTCGCCCATGCGTTTTTCGGCCAGTGTATAGACGCTCGTATGCGGCTTGAATACCTGCACGGTTTCGACGCTGATCAATTCCCGGAACGCCCAACTGAGATTGGAATTGTCGACGACCTGTGCGATGGAGTTGTGCGAACCGTTGGAGATGATACCCAGCGGGATGCCTGCATTATGCAGACGTTGCAGTGCTGCAGGCGTATCGTGGTGCGGCGATAAATGCAGATAGGCGTCGCTGAGCCGGCGGTGGGTTGCCGCATCCAGCGTCAGTTGCAAGTGGGCGCAGCTGTAACGCAGTGCATCCTCGGTTGCCTGTTCGAAGTTGGCGTAGCGGCCCATCAGGCTGCGCAGCCAGGTGTATTCAAGCTGCTTCTGGCGCCACAGGCGGGCAATCGATTCGCCGTGTGTCGGATAACATTCCTCGCATGCCTGGCTGACGGATTGCACGTCGTACAGTGTGCCGTAGAGATCGAAGACAATCGCTTTGATGTTTTTCATTTGGGTGCCTTTTTGATAAATGGCGGCATCGCTGCCGCGTTCAGGTTGAAGGAAATTATTCGGTACTTGCGCCGGTATGGGCGCGATACAGGACAGCGTCGAAACGTTGTTCATTAGCGAGATCTCGCCGACCCAGGTACGTTCCCATCACTGCACCGAGAAAGCCGAGCGGCATGCTCAGGATGGTCGGATTGACGATCGGGAAGATGGCCTCCTTGCCGAGGAAGGCCGGCCCGATGAAAGCCAGCAGGACCGCGGATATCAATCCCGTGGCGACGCCGCCGATCACGCCGGCAGTGTTGAAGCGACGCCAGAACAGCGAGAGCACGATGATCGGAAAATTGGCCGAGGCGGCAATCGAAATGGCGAGAATGACGAGTACCGCCACGTTGACGCCTTCGGCCAGCAATCCCATCAGCGTGGCGATGACGCCGATCGCCAGTGTGGAGAATTTGGCGATGCGAACCTGGTCTGCTTCGGTGACATTGCCCTTGCGAATCACGTTCACGTAGAGGTCGTGCGCTACGGTGCCGGAGGTAGCCAGCGTCAGTCCTGCGACAACGGCAAGAATGGTCGCGAAGGCCACCGCGCAGACGGCTGCCAGAAATATCTCGCCGCCTAGCGATCCAGGGCCGCCGCCCAGATATTGGGCGAGCAGCGGCAGTGCCAGATTGCCGCCCTTGTCCGCGGCGCGGATCGCATCCTGTCCTACGAAGATGGCTGCGGCAAAGCCGATCAGCGTGGTCGCGAGGAAGAAACTGCCGGCCAGGAACATCAGCCAGATCACGGATTTACGCGCTGTTTTTGCATCGGGAACGGTGAAGAAGCGCGTCATGATATGTGGCAGTCCCGCCGTGCCGATGATCAGGCTCAGTGCAAGCGACAAGGCGTCCAACGGATGCTTCAGGTAATTCCCCGGAGCCAGCATTTGCGGGCCGTAGCGGGATTCCGCAATCGAGAAGAGATGCAAGGGATTGAAGCCGACCTTGGCAAGCAGCCAGGTGATCAGCACGGTGGCCGTGGTCAACAGCAGCACTGCCTTGATGATCTGCACCCAGGTTGTTGCGATCATGCCGCCGTAGCGGACATAGACGACCATGCCGACGCCGACGAAGATGACGGCGATCGGGTACGGAATGCCGAGCAGCAGTTTCATCAATGCACCGGCACCGGCGAGCTGCGGGATCATGTAGGCGAGATTGACGATTGCCGTGCCGATGACGGCAGCGAGACGCGCTTCAGGCCGCTGCATGCGATAGGCGATGACATCGCCCAGCGTAAAACGACCGGTGTTGCGTATCGGTTCGGCGATCACCATCAGGATGAGCAGAAAGGCGGCAAGCGCGGAAACGGCATAAAGCGAACCGTCCATTCCATATAACGCCGTGAGTCCGGTAAAGCCGAGAAACGCGGCGGCGCTCATCCAGTCGCCGGCGAGTGCGAACCCGTTTTCCCGGGCCGACAGATTGCCGCCTGCCGCGTAAAACTCGCTGGTCGTGCTGGTGCGCTTGGCTGCCCACCAGGTAACGATCAGCGTCAGCGAAAGAATCGCGGCAAAAATGGCAAGTGTGAGTATCTTCATGGCCGTTTGCTCCCGTCGAAGCTCGCCCGGACTGCCGCCGCTTTTTCGTCGAAGAGACGATTGGCTGCGCAGATATACAGCACGGCCGCGATCCAGCAAACGATGTAGCCGACCAGAATCAATAGGAAGCCAAGATTGAGCGCGCCGAATACTTTCATCGTCATCAGCGTCCGCGCAAAACCGGCCATCAGGGTCAGGCAGATGAAAAAGCCGATGCTGACGATCAGCAGGGGGGCCACGGCCGCTCGCTTGGTACGAAGCAGGTCGGTGAATTGCGGGAAGTGACGCGGCACATCGCGGGAATCGCGAAAGGTTTCGTGCGCGCTCCTTTCCTGTACGGTGGAATGGAAAGTCATGGTGATGTCTCCTGATTTTGTGGGCGTACGCCTTGCCTGTCGTTCGCAGGCAGTCCTCCTGTAGCATCTGCCATGCCATGTTTATAAGTGATTGATTTAAATGGAATTTATTTAAAAATTTTCTCTATTGCATTGAAAACCGCTAGAATTTGAACCGAATATGAATCGACACGATTCTCAAATGATTCAACGTTTTCGGAAAAAATCAGAGTGATCGACAAGACATTTTCACCAGTACGCATGACATGCACCATAAAATGATTCAATATTGAATCAATCTGTCTATGTGAAGGAAAACCATGATTGCCGCGCCGCCCTTGCAATGGTTCGCCCACCTTTTTGAGAGCCTGCCGCTGGGCATCGTGGCAAGGCAGGCCGATGGCAGCTTGTGGCGCAATGCCTATCTGGCGGAACGACATCCGGGACTGGATGCGTCGCACTGGCGAGAGCTCCCCGGAATGCGCCGGTGGGTAGACATCGGCGAGGTGCCGTCCCTTGTCGAAGTTGACGGTGAGTCCTATCAGGTCGAGCTGCGCGAATGCGACGGCATTCAGGCGCTGTTGCTGTGGCCGGCTTCGGCCGTTGCGCAATTTGATCCGCAGATGCGGCACATCGAGCAGATGTACCGCGATTTCCGTGAAATCTACCGGCATTCCTTCGACGGCATTTTCATCACCGATGGCGACGGCATGACATTGCTGGTCAACGAAGGTTGCGAGCGCAACTATGGCGTGTCCGCCGACGAGTTGATCGGCAAGCATGTATCGGAATTCCAGAAAAGCGGCCTGATCAATCCCGTCATTGCGCTGCGTGTGATCGAAACGCGCGAACGCATCAGCGCGGTTCAGGAAACGCGTGTCGGCAAGACCATCATGGTTACCGGCATTCCATTGCTGGATGAGCAGGGTGCCGTACGCAAGGTCATCATCAACTCGCGCGACATGACCGAACTCAATCAGTTGCAGGAGGAACTGGCGCGTGCGCAGGAAAAGCTGCATCGTGTAGAAATGGAAGTGAGCCAGTTGCGCATGGGGATGCCGGCAATCGAGGGAATGTCGATGCGCAGTCATGTGATGCAGCAGATCACCATGCTTGCGCTGAAGGTAGCCAAGGTCGATGCGACGGTGCTGATTACCGGCGAATCGGGTGTCGGCAAGGAAGTGCTGACGCGCCTGATCCATCGGGAAGGCACGCGCGGAGACGGCCCTTTCGTGAAAATCAATTGCGGCGCGATTCCGCGCGATCTGCTGGAGACCGAGTTGTTCGGTTACGAAGCGGGTGCTTTCACCGGCGCGCAGCGGCAGGGCAAGATCGGACTCATCGAGGTCGCCGATCGCGGAACGCTTTTTCTCGATGAAATCGGCGAG
>DATDLO010000365.1:0-3242 GCA_036519215.1 Oxalicibacterium sp. | reverse complement strand
GCAAGCAGGAATACAACTTGGCCAGACTGCATTTCGATCCGGAAACCTTGCCGGTGGATTCGCTGGGAGGAGAGACGGCGGTCTCTCTAGAACGATTGACGGCGGACGCCTTGCGCCACCGTTTTACCGAACAGCGCGAGTGGGCGCCCGAAATCACCGTGGAACGGATGGTGCGTCCGATGGACCGCCCATTGACCGATGCGGCTGTACTGGTCCCCATCGTGCAGCGCGAGGGTGGACCTACGCTTTTGCTGACGCAGCGTACCGCGCATCTGCATGACCATGCTGGCCAGATCAGCTTTCCCGGCGGCCGTGTCGAGACGACCGATGCCTCGCCGGTCGATACCGCCTTGCGCGAAACCGACGAAGAGACCGGACTGGATCGCCGGCACATCGAAGTGATCGGCAGCTTGCCCGATTACTGCACCGGCACCGGGTTTCGCGTGATGCCGGTCGTAGGCCTCGTGCAACCGCCGTTCGAGCTGCACCCCGATTCCTTCGAGGTTGCCGAAATCTTCGAAGTACCGTTGTCGTTCCTGATGGACGGCATGCATCATCAGCGCCGCACCGCCGAATTCCAGACCGGCCGGCGGACCTTTTACGCAATGCCGTACCAGCGTTATTTCATCTGGGGAGCGACTGCCGGCATGTTGCGCAATCTCTTCCACTACCTGCGCGCATAGCGGGTATAAAGCGTGATGCGGCAGCCGGCATTGCCGCACATGCTGTTGCCGCATGTCGCTACGCGCAGCCATCGCAGTTTCATTGCTTCCGCCGAAGCGCTGCGTTATCGTATGGGCTCACTGACTGCCAGGCATGCCGATGACATTTTTCTCCATATTCTTCGCCTTGTTGATCGAGCAGCTGAAGCCGCTGCGCGCGGACAATCCTGTTTACTCCGGTGCGCGTGCGCTGGCCGCACGGCTGGAAGCGTCGTTCAACGCGGGACAGGCAAAGCACGGGCGTCTGGCATGGGGATTGATGATTGCCGCCTTCACGGTGCCGGTCGCCGTGCTGTACTGGATCACGCTCAAGCTGGGGCCGCTGTTCGTGCTGCTGCTCAACATCGCCGTCGTCTACCTGACGCTGGGTTTTCGCCACTACAGCCATTTCTTCACATCGATCCAGCTGGCGCTGAACAGCGGCGACGAAGCCACGGCACGCGCGCTGCTGGGCGAATGGACCAAGCGCGACACCGCCGGCATGGAGGCCAGCGAAGTGGCGCGTATCGCAGTGGAGCAGGCGCTGGTCACCACGCACCGCAATGTGTTCGGCGTGTTCTTCTGGATACTGACGCCGCTGGGGCCGATCGGCGCTGTCATGTACCGCGTGGCCGAATATCTGGCGCGTATCTGGAACGAGCCGCGCACGGCCGAACGTGAAGAGTTCGGCCGTTTCGCCGCAAAAGCCTTCTATCTGATCGACTGGATTCCGGTGCGGTTGACCGCGGCGGCATTCGCGGTGGTCGGCAATTTCGAGGACGCGATCTATGCATGGCGCAATTTCGCCGGACGCTGGCAGGACGAGGCGATCGGCATCCTGCTGTCGACAGGCGGCGGCGCGATGGGCATTCGCCTCGGTGCGCCGGTCGAAAATGCAGCCGATGTGATTCCGGTCGATGCGACGACCGTCGATTCGGTCAACATCGAGACCGAAACGCCCTTCGGCGAAGAGGCATCGAGCCGGGCGCTGCAAAGCACGGTCGGACTGGTCTGGCGCGCCCTGTTGTTGTGGATGCTGCTGGTACTGCTGCTATCGATCGCCAAATGGCTGGGATGACCGAACAAAGGAAAGGCGCGCCGCTGGCGCGCTTTTTTATTGCCGATTTATGGACTGCGCAGGGGTGCAACTGTTGTATCGATGCCATGCGTGCTCGGTTTGCACTGAACTTTGCTTATCAGTAAAAGGGAATTAAGTTACCCTACGGAAATATTTTGCGGTCGAAAATCCTGTCGGCCGTTCACCATCGCCGGTCATCCCGGCGTTAGAAACGGTACCGCATAGGGAATTCATCGATGCGCAGTCGCCCACCTTTTTCCCTGTCGATGGCAGCCGTACTGACGCTCATTCTGGGCGTGGTGATCAGCGCGATCCTGTTTGCCTCGCTGCGGCGGCTGGAGCACGACAATGCCGACATCGAATTCCGCCAGCATGCCAAGCTGCAGGTCGTGGCCATCCAGAAGAGCCTGGACAATTCGATGCGCGTGCTGACCGACATCAACCAATTGTTCGTCGCCTTCGGCAATGTCAGCCGCGAGCAGTTCCGCTTGTTCGCCGAGCCGCTGCTGGCGCGCAACCCCACCATCCAGGCGTTGAACTACCAGCGCCTCGTCTATGAGGCGGATCGCGTCGCGTATGAGGCCGGGATGCGGGAACAGTTTCCCGGATTTTCGATCACGGAAAAGATAAACGATGTGCTGGCGCCGGCGCGCACACGGGATCGTTATCGTGTCGTCGACTATATCGAACCGATGCAAGGCAACGAGCCGGCCTTCGGTTTTGATGCGGATTCCTACGGCATGCAACAGGATGCGATGCGACGCGCCATTGATACCGGCGAACCGTCGGCTACCGGCCTGTTTCAGTTGTTGCAGGAGCGCGGCACGCAGCGTGGATTCATCGTGCTGATGCCGGTTTACCGGCACGGTGCAACGCTGACCGATGCGCCCTCGCGTCGTGTGGCAGTAATCGGTTTCACTGCGGCCGTGTTCCGCAGCAGCGACTTGATCGCCAAGGCGCTGGCAGTCGAGAATCCCGGCTCATTGACGATGGCGGAGCGCGATATCGACATCAACGTCGATGTCAGCGCATTGATGAATCCGGTCTGGGACGAGCAGAGCCGCATCTACGGTACCGGCAAGTTGTCGTCGACCGAAAAATCCGCATTCGGCTGGCTGCTGTACGACCAGCCGCAGCCGTATCGGCAGATGTTCCAGATTGCAGGCAAAACCTGGCGCGTCGAAATCGCCACGCCGCCCACACTGTTTACCAAGCGCAGCAGCAATGCCTTGTGGGCGTTGCTGGCGGCGCTGCTGTTCAGCGGCGGCACGGCATTCTGCATGCAGATCATGGCCAATCGCTCGCGACGCATCCAGAAGCTGGTCGATGAACGCACGTTGCAGCTGCGTTCGGTCAACGAAGACCTGATCGCCGATATCGCCGCGCGCAAACGTACCGAACAGGCATTGCAGTTATGTCAGCGCGCAATCGAGGCGAGCGCCAATGCCATCATCATCATCCGT